>CAZDUU010000331.1:0-3453 GCA_964508675.1 uncultured Bacteroidales bacterium
ACAATACAGTAACTGTAATAAACACTGCTACAAATACTGTTTCAGCTACAATTCCGGTAAGTGGTGGAACATATTCTTTATCAGTAAGTCCAGATTGTAGTAAGGTATATGTAGCGGGGAGTTCAGTAAGTGTTATAAACACTGCTACAAATACTGTTTCAGCTACAATTCCGTTTGGTTATTCTATGCGTAGTTTATCTGTAAGCCCCGATGGAACTAAGGTATATATTGCAAATTCGGGTAACAATACAGTAACTGTAATAAACACTGCTACAAATACTGTTTCAGCTACAATTCCAATTGGCACATATCCTGAAGGCATAGCAATTAGCCCTGATGGAAGCAAAGTATATGTTGCGAATGATACCAATAAAGTTAGTGTAATAAACACCGCTACAAATACTGTTTCGGCTACAATTCCAGTCAGTAACGCTACTAGTGGTATATCTATTAGCCCTGATGGAACTAAGGTATATGTTGCAAATCAAACTTCAAGCTCAGTTAGTGTAATAAACGCAGCTACAAATACAGTTACGACTACAATTCCAGTTGGTGCATGGCCTTTTGGTATATCTGTTACCCCAGATGGATCTAAGGTATATACTGCGAATTATTGGGGTAATTCAGTAAGTGTTATAAACACTGCTACAAATACTGTTTCAGATACAATTACAGTCGGTTCTAGTCCGTATGCTTTTGGAAATTTTATTTCCACTCATGAACAACCCACTACAACACCAACTAATGTAAGTTGTTATGGCGGCAATAATGGGACGGCAACAGTTAATTCTGTGAATAGTGGAACACCTCCCTATACTTATTTATGGAATACGGTACCACCGCAAACAACAAGTACAGCTACAGGGCTTACACCAGGAAATTATCATGTTACAATTACCGATGCAAACAGTATGACAGTAACTTCAAGCGTAACCATCACTCAACCTTCAGTACTAAATATTACTACAAGTGGCAATAAAATTATTTGCAAAGGAAGCGATACAACAATTTGTGCTTATACTACAGGAGGTACTGCCCCCTATACATATTTATGGAGCAACGGTTCTACTACTTCTTGTCAAACAGTTTCTCCGGTAAATACAACAAATTATTCTGTGACTGTTACTGATTACAATGGGTGCATAACAAACTCATCATTGCTTGCCGTTACGGTGGACTCAGCTTCCAAACCAGTAATCACTCAAAATGTAAATATACTGTACTCTACAGCAGCGTCAAGTTATCAATGGTACTTGAATGGAAATCCGATTAACGGAGCGACCGGGCAATTTTATGCGCCACTTTTACTAGGCGTATATTCAGTTGCAATAATTGCTGCAAATGGATGTTCTGCAATATCTGATGGCTTTAATTTTGTAGGTATTTACGAGTTAAGTATTTCATTAAACGCTTCTGTTTATCCAAACCCGGCATACGAAAACTTAATAATTGAAAGCCCGCAGAAAGCTGTAATTGAAATTTACAATATACAAGGTCAATTAATAAAAGCTATTGAAACAAGCAGTAATAAAGAAAGTGTTAATGTTTCAGCATTACCAAACGGCTTGTATTATGTAAAGGTGAATGCAGAAAAAGGAGTAACGGTAAAGAAGTTTATAAAAGAATAACTAATTTATTATTCAATGACAAGAACAACACGCCCAGTTGCTAACATTGTTTATAATTCATGGCGGGAAGTGTTCAACCTGCGACATCGGATTTTCGCATGACTGTCATGTCCAGCGGACACTGACACTCACCGAAAATCCTCCACGAAGTTCTGCACTGAACCTTTATAACCAATTTTAGGACGAGATTTTTATAAAAATTACCTATTAAGCCAAAATGAATTTCATCTTTTACAAAAAAATAACTCTGAAGTCAAAATTCAATGTGACGGAACTGCTCGAAATTTTGAAAAGCAACTCTAATCCTGAAATGATTTTTTCAAATGACAGCAAACCTTTTAAGGGATTCATCTTCAAAGATAATAGTTTATGGCTGAAAAGAAATTCTCTAAGCAGAAATACATTTAGCTCAACCATAAAAGGCAAAATTGCAGCTACTGACCAAACAAGTGAATTAGAAATTTCGTTTATTATGAATATTGCTGGCTGGATTGTACTTGGATTAATTAATATGATAATTTTTATAATTGTTATAACCAGTGTAACCTATTCAAACATTAGCTTTAGTGATTTTAGCCCTTTGTTTTTCTCATTATTCAGCTATATTTTTGCTTTGACAGGTTTTAATTATGACCTAAAAAAATCGTTGAATGAGTTGAATAAATTAATAAGCTAAACGCCCGCTAACAGCATTGTAGCGTCAAACGGATTTAATTGCAGATGCGAACTAAAAAATTAATTAACTTTACAGTGGCTCTACAATGAAGGTCTTTGAAAATCCACCAAAAAGTTAAATTGCAAACCATTAAACCCAAGTATATGGAAAATAATAAAAACAAAGAAAACATATTCCGGCAAATGTTCATCACCAGAACGCAAGGATTCATAGATATCTCCCGGAAAAGGAATTTCTGGAAGGAATTATCAGACGAGCTTGGTGGTGTGCTTAAGGTAAAACAAACTGTTTCGAAGGATTTAGAGAAGCTGATTTTACAAATTCCGTATAAACAATACATGGTTGAGTTCTCTGAATCTGACACTCATCCATTAAAAATCGAAACCACGTTGAGTGCTAATCGTGATTTTGAATTTATGATAAGCTTTGAAGACTCCATCGAAAAACTTCTAAAATTGTTTGGACAACAGGATATTGAAATCGGAGACGAGGTTTTTGATAAAAAATATTTAATAGAAGAAAAAAATACGAATTTTATAGGCCAAATCCTGTCTGAAGAGGGCATAAAAACAATTATTCTGAAGAACAATGTTTTTTCTTTTGGTTGCAATTATCAGAAAAGCGAGAACACACTACAACTTTCAAGTTTAGTGAGCAGAACCATCAATTCAAAAGCTGAATTGTCGGAATTATTTAAGCTATTTTGTTTGACTATTGACAAAATGAAAGCATTGGATTTAATAAAATAAAAAAAGGCTGCCCCCAATGACAGCCTTTCACTTAACCAAATGAAGCAAATATTATTTTGCTTTTTCTATTTCTTTTAAGCTGCGTTTAATAATATCAACAGCTTCCAATACCTGTTCTTTATTAATTACTAAAGGAGGTGCAAAACGAATGATGTGCTGATGGGTTGGTTTTGCCAACAAACCATTGTCTCTCATCTTTAAGCAAACATCCCATGCTTCTTTTCCGTTTGTAGGTTTAATTACAACGGCATTCAAAAGGCCTTTGCCACGGATGGTTTCAATTAACGGAGATTTAATTTTTGCCAGTTCATCGCGGAAAAGTTTTCCCATTTTTTCAGCATTTTCAGCCAATTTTTCATCACGAACAACTTCTAAAGCAGCGATAGCAATGCTTGCAGCT
>CAZDUU010000332.1:0-3435 GCA_964508675.1 uncultured Bacteroidales bacterium
TAGCTATGACAATAACTCTAACTGTTACAAATGCAACATGTGGAAACACCAATGGAGCTGCCAGCGTAAGTGTTTCAGGCGGAACAAGTCCATATACCTACCATTGGTCAACAGGAGCAACAACTTTTAACATTACATCTGCTCCTGCCGGAAATTACAATGTGACAGTTACAGATGCCCATAGCTGCTCACAGGTTCAGGCCGTTTCAATTAGTAACTCAGGCGCACCAACTATAACCATTAATACCTCAACAAATGTAACCTGTTTTGGAGGGAATAACGGGGAAATAGGCATTTCTGTTTCTGGTGGAACTCCTGGTTATACCTACAATTGGTCAGGTGGTCAAACAGGGACAACCCTTACAAATTTGGCTGCAAATACTTATTCTGCTACAGTAACTGATAATATTGGTTGTCAGGCTACTCAAAGTATTACAATAACCCAACCTACAGCCATAACAGCTACTGTCATTTCAATTGTGCCTCCAACGTGCTACGGGTATAGTAATGGATCCGCAGCGATAGCAGCTTCAGGTGGCACGCCAGGGTACTTCTATTCTTGGTCACACGGTTCTAATACTCAGAGTGTAAGTAATTTATCTGCAGGAAATTATTCTATAACAGTTACTGATACACGTGGCTGCACCACCATTGCTACAGCAAGTATTTCTCAGCCAGCTGGAATGTCTGCAATGCTAACCGCCTCAATTAATGTTTCATGTAATGGTGGCTCAGATGGATCTGCTACAGTTTCTGTTAGTGGTGGAACTTCTCCATATTCATATTCATGGAATAATGGTTCTACATCTAATATTCTATCTAGCGTAGTAGCAGGAGCTTATACAATTACAATTACTGATGCAAATAACTGTACCATCACATCAGGTGCAAACATTATCCAACCTGCAGCTATTAATATTAATATACCTATATTAAATAATGTATCCTGTAATTTGGGAACAGATGGTTCTGCTGCAGTTAATGTGAGCGGTGGAACATTACCTTATACATATAGCTGGAGTAATGGCTCTGCAACAAATAGTATTTCAAATGCAGCAGCAGGAACTTATGTTCTTACAGTTACCGACGGACATTCTTGCACCTCTACCGCTAATGTAACAATTACAGAACCGACTGCTATTTCAACTTCCATTACACAATCAAATGCTATTAGCTGTTATGGTGGAAACAATGGTTCTGTATTTATTAGTACAAGTGGTGGAACAAGTCCATACGGATACCACTGGTCAACAAATCAGACTACAACTACTATTTCTAATTTAACCAGTGCAATGTACCATGTCACTGTAACCGATTTAAACAGTTGCACAAAAGTGGATAGTATTTTCATTTCTCAACCTACTGAAATTCAAATTACTTTTGCAGTTGATTCAGCATTATGCTTTGGTTCAAATGATGGAAGTATTGATGCTACTATTAGTGGAGGGATACCTTCATATGCATATCAATGGAGCAATAATCAATCTGCAGAAGATATTTCAGGTCTGGCAGCAGGAACATATACTCTTACTGTCAGAGATGCAAACAACTGCCCAATGACAGCAACTACAGTTATTTATCAGCCAACACAGTTACAAAGTACATTTAACTCTGTTCAATCTCACTGTAATCAGACTGATGGAAGTTTGGAAGTAGTAGCATCAGGTGGTATTAACCCATATACTTATTTATGGGATGCAGCTGCTGGCAATCAGACAACGGCAATCGCTGCAAATATCAGTGCCGGCTCTTATAGTGTTGTGGTAACTGATGTCCATAACTGTACAGCGCTGTTTACCGGCTCTGTTTCAGATATTAATGCACCGCAAATAGCATTTAATGTATCTCAACTTCCGACTTGTTATGGAGATTCTACCGGAAAAGCACTTGCAACGGTTACAGGTGGAACAGCTCCTGTAACATTATTATGGTCAACTGCTTCAAGTGTTGATTCTATTTATGATGTTCCGGCCGGTGTATATTTCTTATCTGTAACGGATGCTGCCGGTTGTATTTCTATTGATTCTGTTACAATAGTTCAGCCTAATGCATTGTCATTTGTTGTAGATGCAAATGTACAGCCAACCTGTTATAATTTAACTAACGGATCTCTCCAATTACATGCTGAGGGAGGAACACCTGTTTATTCATATAATTGGCAGGACGAACAAGGAAATAACCTTGGAAATACGGAAGATTTAAATAATATTGGTGCAGGTAATTATTATGTAACCGTTACTGACAATAATAACTGCTCTGCAACACTTAATTTAAATCTATCACAACCGACAGATTTGGCACTAAACATGGGTGAGCCTCTTGCTCCAAAATGTAATGCAAGCCTGGATGGAATGGTGTTCATTCTGGTATCAGGAGGAACCAGCCCATACTCCTATTTATGGAGCGATGCTTCAGGCACTCAAAATGACACATTATATAATATTGGCGGAAATCAGACTTATTACGTAACAGTAGAAGATGCAAACGGATGTTCCAATATCGACTCTGTTTCAATTACAGCTCCTGCTCAGGTTGTAGCAACGGCATATTCTTTCTCCGCAAACTGCAATGCTCAAAATGGTTGGGCTTATGTTGAAGCAAACGGCGGAACACCGGGTTATTCATTCTTGTGGTCCAACAGTCAGACCAATGATACCATTCAGGGACTCGCCAGTGGAAATTATACAGTTACTGTTTATGATAGTCATGCATGTACTACCACTCAGACAGTTCAAATAAATAATCTTCCGGCAGGAAATATTCTTGTTAATGAACTAAATAATGTTCGATGCTATGGTGATTCTACTGGAAGTATAACAGTGAATGTAACAGGAGGAACAGCTCCATACTCATACTTATGGAATAATGGCCAGACTCAGGCTACTGCTTCAGATTTAATTGCAGGACAATATTCAGTTACTGCAACGGACGGTAATGGCCGTGTTGCCGATACAATATTGCTTATAACTCAGCCTGCAATACTTTTAGCAAACGCCAGTGTTCAAAATGTAACATGTAATGGACTACAAAACGGAAGTATAACGTTAAATGTTAATGGTGGCGTTTCTCCGCTAAGCTATTTGTGGAGCACCGGTTATCAAACCACCAGCATTACAAACTTAACTGGCGGAACATACACCGTTACAATAACTGATGCAAACAACTGTACGGTAATATACCAGCAAACTGTTTTAGAACCTCAGGCCCTTCAGGCTGTAACTACACCGACAAATCCTAATTGTTATAATGGAGGTGATGGAAATATTATTGTTAATCCAGCAGGTGGTACTGAACCATATACCTATGCCTGGTCAACCGGTTCTACCGCACAGCAAATTAATGGATTAACAACCGGATCATATCAGGTAACGGTAACAGATCAGAACTTGTGTGTTGCAACCGGAGTTGCTGTAATCGCTAATCCGATACCAATTA
>CAZDUU010000333.1:0-3434 GCA_964508675.1 uncultured Bacteroidales bacterium
TTCATAATTCGATGAACAACTTTTTTCATCTTTTTTATAAATGCACAACGGGTTATAGTTATTGTCCCACGCTACTTTTTTATAGTATTACGCCTTGGGCACAGGCAACCTAAAAAACAATTTTATGAAAAAACTAATTCTATTTTTGTTCATTTTTGCAGCATTGGCAGTCCATGCACAAATTAAAATATTAACTACAGGCAATGTCGGCATAAAAAACCTGACACCTGCCAAACCCCTGCATGTAACCGGGAGTGATGTTTTTACCTCGGGCTCAACTATTAGCTCTTACTCACCATACATACGTGGTAAAAACGGGACAACTACAGCCTCCTCACCAGAATACTCATGGGTAAACGACTCCATTACCGGGATATTCCACCCCGCACAAAACACATTTGCCATAGCAACATCCGGCTACGAAAGTATAAGAATTGATGCCAACAGAAACGTCGGAATAAAAACAACGAACCCCCTCTCAGCATTCCAGGTAAACGACAGCTACATAAAAACAGCCTTTGGCTCAGCCAATGCATCCGGTCTGAACTGGGGAACCTCATACATAGGCTTTAATGCCGTACGCCAAAGCAATGGTTACTGGCTGTCCAACAGGGATGGTTCTACAGCCAATGGCGGGAGCATTATCTACGGAGGATTAGACGGCTCCATTAACTTTGCCCTCATAGCAAACACAGGAAATACCGACCATCAATATGACGATGCCAATGTCAGCAGCAATACCATCGTTAAATTTGGAACCTCCTGTTTTATTGCAACAGGAACCAATAACCCTCCCAGTGGTTGTAAAAACTATTTTAAAGGATGGAAAACCATATTTGAAAACAGTGTTGCATATAAAGGAACTATTAACATTGACTTATCGAATACGGACCCCAGATTATTTACCACCGGAAGCACACAGATAGTGCTGTACAATACTATATCTGGCCAGTACGAAGACATAAAAGCCCGTTCTTTCATACAATCAAGCGATGCGTCTTTAAAGCAAAACGTTGCAGATATCTCCAACAGTATTGACAAATTAACCCGTCTCCGTCCTGTATCATTTAACTGGAACGGTGAAGTACCCGGGCATGCTAAATCATTCGGTTTCTTGGCACAGGAAGTAGAGCAAGTTATACCAGAACTTGTATTCACCGACGACAGTAGTCACCTAAAATCAATGAATTACATTGCTCTTGTCCCATATCTTGTACAAGCCATCAAAGAACAACAAGAACAAATCAAGACCTTGCAGGACGAACTCTCCTCCTGTTGTACCACCGGTAATACCAAAGATATGATGATAAATAGCAACAGTAGTAATACAAGCAGCAAAACCGCCTTCCTTATGCAAAATGTACCTAATCCCTTCAGTACCAAAACCGTTATACGCTACTACATACCCGAAACTTCAAATACTGCAAAACTCATGATATTTGACATGCAGGGTAAGCTCATTAAAACCTATTCTGTAAGCAACAAAAAAGAAGGTTATACAGAAATTAACGGTGGCGAAATGCAACCTGGCATGTACATGTATAGTCTTATTATAGACGGCAAAGAACTCGACACCAAACGCATGATATTAACAGAATAAAAACAACCATGTTATGAGACTATTGACTTTTATGAAATATTGTGTTATATTTGCCTGTATGTATATAAGCAGGCCTTTATATTCACAACAATTATCACAAGATCCCTTGTATAAACTGGTTTTTTCGGACGAATTCGACAGTTTAGGATTAAATAGTAATAAGTGGAGTACAACTTATCATTATGCGTTTAATTTGCTTAATAAAAACAAAGGATCTTCTTGTGCCTGGATAGGATTGGATACTTTTGACTACCAGTTTAATTACCCGGGCGAGAAGAACAGAGCTTACGATACCGACTCCGGTTTTATCCGGCTGATTCATAAAAAAGAGAATATTACGGAGCCTATGGTTCTTTATGAGATCTGCTATAATCATACGTGCGATACCACATGGGGACCAGACTGTCTTGGTAGCACATGCTGGGTAGATTCATTGGTTCCGTATAAATACAGCGGTGCCGTATTAAGAAGTAAAAAGGCTTTTAAGTATGGTTACATTGAAATGCGATACAAGTTAAGCAATATTGCTCCCGGTAATTATAATGCTTATGGCCCAAATTTATGGATGTGGAATGGCGGAACCGATGGAATTAATTATTATAATGAAATAGATATTTTCGAGCAAGATGGAACCACATGGAACATGGATATGAATTGCCATTTTTGTAAAATGACACCCAGCTATTATAATCAACATCCTGGCAGTAATCCTTCTGATACCCTGTTTTGGAACGGCAAACATTGTGGAGGAGGTACGAATCCGCCCTATGAGCCTTATGCACAATATTTCACCGGACCCTATAATGGTGGAACATGGCATACTGTTGGTTGCGAATGGACACCAGAATATATTGACAATTATTATGACAGTAATGACACCATAAGGCGTTTTTCAGCTACAAAATTACCTATTATTGATCAGCTTGCCAAAATGCCTTTAATAATAGACTGTTATATGCCTGCATTACAGTATTGCACTCCTTTTAATGATACATATACTGTTGCACCTTTTAATTACGATATTGATTATATACGTGTATATCAGATAAACCAGGTAAGTAATTGTGCTTATAGTAGTCCTGTTACTTTTTTAAATACAAGTTCGGCTACATACGAAAGTAAATTGTATAAAGGTTTAACCATAGGCGGAACAGGTGGAAGTGCTGTATTTAGTAGTGGTAACCATCATTTGGCAGCTCAGGATTATGTTCTTTTGCAGGAAGGATTCGAAGTAAACGGTACAGCCAATGTTACTATTTCGACCATGAAATGCCAGACAGGACAAACAAAAGATGACAATGATTACAATACTTTTGATCCGAATATAATAAATGATATTATTAAATGTAAAAGGCACTAATTATGAAAAGGTTAATTATTATTTTTGTTTTTTCCATAAAAAGCATAGGAGTCTTTTCACAAAGTGACAGTTTATTTTCAATTGTGGATGAGACTTATACCATGCAGTATATGCACCCAATGCCGGGGCCACCATATTACATACAATCAGGTTATATTATTCATTATTATGTAAAGGGGAACCTTTATTATAACGACACCCTATACCAGAGAATTAATGGAACCTCTCAAACATTTAACAGTGTTTCTTCTTATACATCAAAATTAGACACAGGCTGTACTTGTCCTCATGGTTACATTAGTTATATAAATAAAAGACTTTATTTTAAAGATTCATTAGAGCAACAGAAATCTGTATTGGTATATGATTTTAACCTTGATGTGGGCGATACTTTTACATTTATAGCTACTTATAATAACTCTCCTAGTAATATTGATACTGCTATTGAAACCCTGACAGTAATTCAAGTAGATA
>CAZDUU010000334.1:0-3433 GCA_964508675.1 uncultured Bacteroidales bacterium
ACTTGGTGTCGAAATACTTACTCAAACATTTGTAACCTCATACAATGGCGAAGAATTAAAAACCAATACAGGAAAAACCATCAAAACAAAAACTCTGATCTGGTCAGCCGGCGTGACAGCGAATACCATTTCGGGTATTCCTTCAGAATCTGTAATGAAAGGAAACCGTTTAAAAGTAAATCGTACAAACCTCTTAGAAGGCTGTAATAATGTATTTGTTTTAGGCGACATGGCTTTGATGGAAACTCCAAAATACCCGTCGGGACATCCTCAGCTTGCAAATGTTGCTATTAACCAGGCAAAAAATCTGGCCAGAAATCTCAAAAATATTGAAACAGGCAAACCTACAACAGATTATGAATACAAAGACCTCGGAACTATGGCTACCATTGGAAAAAATAAAGCAGTAGTTGACCTTCCTTTTGTACATTTTAAAGGATTCATTGCCTGGCTAATCTGGATGTTCCTGCATTTAATGTTAATTCTGAGTGTAAGAAATAAACTTATTATTTTCATAAACTGGTCGTGGGCATATATTACCAAAAACACAGCATTGCGAATTATTTTGAAAGACAATGATAAATAGAATTTAGAAAATTTGATTTTTATATAATAAATGTCCCAAGTACTCAGGCAACATTATTTTCCCGTGTCATTTAGAGTCTAATTATTTTTGACGAAAAAAAAAACATCTTATACCTAAAGCAATAATAAGAACAATTATATCGCTTAACAAAAATTTTTACACAAAATTTTGTTATATAAATAATCTATTCTATTTTTGAATAAAAAATAGAATCATTATGTATAAGTATAATATCGATTCATATAAATTAGGAAACAGATATATGAACTTTATGAAGAAGGCTTTTAATTTTGATAAAAGAATTAGAAAAGCAAGTACTTCAGAAATTGAAAATTTGGTTTCTGTTGAAAACGGAGGTACTACAAAAAATATTGGCACCTCAGAAAAACAAATAGAACAGATAAAAAAAAGAATGCATAAGGCTTTTGATATTTTTATCTCAATAGAAAAAAACGAAACTAAAATTAATAAGTTACTTGAACAAAAGAAGAAAATAGACAGAATTAGATTGTCATCAGATATTATGGAAATAATTGATCATAGCCAAATATTTATTCAAAGTAGAATATAAAGTGCTACAAATTAAGGCAAAAAAATTATTCATTACTATTATTTCTTGTTGGTTTAACACACTATATAATTTTATTATAAACTTCTCAACTTCATAAATCAAACTTCACACTTATTTAATTATATTTCAATACTTTATACTTCGAACTTATTTCTTTCTCCTATTTTGAGCTAATCTATCTCAGCTTTTTATTTTGGCAATATCAATGTCAAAGTTTAATTTTGGAAAAATCTAAAGTCTAACTTTGTAAAAGAAAATTGAATTATGAAACACACAGTAAAAACAACTTGGAAAAACAATATGGCTTTCGAAGCCAAAGTTAATGAGTTACCTGTTATGATGGATGCAGACAAAGAATTTGGCGGCGAGAACCTGGGTCCCCGTCCCAAAGAACTTTTATTAGCTTCTGTGTCAGGTTGTACCGGAATGGATGTCGTTGCCATTTTGAAGAAAATGCAGGTCGAACTCGAGTCGTTCAATATGGAAGTTGAAGCAGACATGACCGAAGAACATCCAAAGCATTACACCAAAATGCATTTGATCTATGAATTCAAAGGCAAAAATCTTGAAAGAGAAAAACTCGAAAAAGCGGTTACTCTTTCGCAGGATAAATATTGCGGTGTTTCGTTCATGTTCAAAAAATTCCTTGAATTTACTTACGAAATCAGGATAATTGAATCTTAAACAAAATAATTATGTTGTACACCAATTTAAAACACATCGAAACAGCTGAAGATTTAAAGAAAATCATCAACGAAAATGAAAATGTAATGGTTTGCTGCGGACGTATGGGCCCTATGTGCATCCCCGTTTACGCATCCATGGAAGAGCTGGAATCAGATTACCAGCATGTTAAATTCTACGACATGGAATTTGACAATCCCGAAGCTCACATCATACGCAATGCACCCGAGTGCAGAAGCTTTATGGGATTACCATTTGTAATGTATTACAAAAATGGTAAAGTAGCTCATGCTGTTTCAAGCATCCAGAGCAAAGAACAAATCAAAACCGTTTTAGACCGCGAATTTGCGAAATAATTTATGAACTCTTACGATGTAATCATAATCGGGGCCGGGCCGGCAGGATTAACTGCCGGCATCTACCTTGCCCGCTCAAGAGTTAAAACGCTTATATTGAGCGACGGCATGGCAGGCGGGCAGATGAACCTGACACACGAAATTGCCAATTATCCCGGTATTGAAAAAATAAGCGGCTATCAGCTTGCTTCCGTTATGAAAAAACAGGCTCAGAATTTCGGTTGCGATATTAAAACCAATGTCAAAATCGAAACAATGAACTTAAAAGAGGATACAAAAAGTATTACTCTCAGTGACGGAAATCAGTTTACAGCCAAAGCCGTTATTGTAGCTCCGGGCGGGCGTCCTCGCACATTAGGTATTCCGGGCGAAAATGCTTTCAAAGGACGTGGTGTTTCTTACTGCGCTACCTGCGATGGCGACTTTTTCACCGGAAAAGAAATCGTAGTGGTTGGTGGTGGAAATTCAGCTATTGAAGAATCCATTTCGCTGACAAAGTATGCATCCAAGCTGACTATCGTACATCAGTTCGATTATTTCCAAGCATTTCCGCACATTGTGGAGGAAGCAAAACAAAATCCCAAAATTCATTTTGTCCTGAACTCAACGCTATCAGAAATATACGGAAACGAGCAGATTGAAGGAGTTAAAATAATAAATCTGGTCACAAACAAAGAACAAAATTACAGCACCAACGGCGTTTTCATATTTGTAGGTTATCAGCCCGACACCGAATTTCTGAAAGGTCACATCAGCCTAAATGAGCGAAATGAGATTCTGGTAGATAAAAATATGCAGACCGACATTAAAGGTGTTTACGCTGCCGGTGATTGTATTGAAAAACGTTATCGCCAGATTACCACAGCCGTGGGCGAGGCAACTGTTGCTGCCATGGCCGTTTCAGAATTTATTCATCAAAAAAAATAATTTATGTCATTAACATTAATCATCATATTATCTATTGTAGTAGCTTTTATAGCTCTCATCGTTTATAACTATCGAAGACTAAAGAAAATGCCGGCCGTAGTCGACAATCCCAACATAAAACATCTGACAGCCAATACGTTCAACCAATATACCAAGGGAGGAATTGCAGTTGTTGATTTCTGGGCTGAATGGTGTATGCCCTGCAAAATGATGTCGCCTGTATTAAATGAGCTTTCAAATGACGAAAAGCTCGACGTAAAAGTATATAAAGTAAATGTCGATCAGCAAAGACCTTTGGCTGAAAAATTC
>CAZDUU010000335.1:0-3421 GCA_964508675.1 uncultured Bacteroidales bacterium
GGTCTTTCTTTCAGGCTTAACAATTTTATATGATACATTTCATAATTTAGAATCACTGCATACAAACATCCTGTATTTTTGTCCGCCATATAAAACTACATTTACGCTTGCTGTGTCGCCGGGGGCAAGTTTTGCATAAGATGACTGGCTTCGGTAATCAAAGTCTTCCATATAATCATCGCAGAATTTTTTACGTTCACACTGCCCAAAAAGATTAACGCTGGAAATTAAAGTCGCGATGGATGCTAATATTATAATTGAATTGATTTTCATATTTATTCCTCCTGTTTTTAAGCGATAAATAATGCACGAATAGCCTTTATTTTTGCAACAATTTCATCGTATTGTTTTTGAGTAATGGCAACATCTGTATTGTCAAGTAGTTTATCATAAGATTGTTGTAGATCAAGTAATTTGTCTATAATTTCTTTAAAATCAGGATTGTCTTTTGAATATTGGAATAATTCAAGAATATTTTCAAGTAATAAACCCTGATCAGCAATTCTGACTACAATTTCATTGTTTGCATCAAATTTGGGAACAGATTTAATTGCCAGATTCACGCTTTCAACCCATGCACCGGTTATCATAAGAGGTAACATGTCTTCTTTGCCTTGTTGTTCCAAAAAACTAACTGCTGTTGAGTACGAATCATTTGAAATTTGATACAAAGAGTCGCTATTGCTCATGTTCTGGTCAATTCTTTTTACAATACTTTCATCAAATCCTTCTGTCAGTCCAAGTTCGTCGGCCATTTTCTTGGTTACTGAGAAGTAAGAGAAGGTTTCTTTATTTTGTTTAAAAACAGTGCAATATGCCAGGTCTGATGCATATATGCCAAGATTAATAGCTTTTTTGTATTTAGTGATATACTTTGAGTGATTGTCAACCGCGTTGAGGTTTTCTTTTGAGTATTTTGCATCAGCATTGAACATAAATATAAATAGTTCAATGGGAGATGGTACTTTAACTGCTGACTTCTGAAGATCACTTTCAGTTTCACTGCTATCAACCAGTAAATTATTTGATGGTGGTACGCTGTCGTTGCATGAAATCATTAATGAAACAGCTACCACACTTAAACCATAGAATAATTTTTTGAATAACATAGGCTTTGATTGTTTTTGTGTGTAAAATTAAATCAAATTATCTTTATGAAAAAATTTTATGGCAAAAATTCTCTTCATTATTCTTTCCTTTCTTTTTTTCAAAGAAGTAAAACCTCAGCAAATGGCCCAGGATTTTACTTTGACAGATGTGAGAGGAGTTCAAATAAATTTGTACCAGGCACTTGACTCAGGAAAAACGGTTGTACTGGACTTTTTTATTACTTCATGTGGTACATGCCAAATTAATACTCCGGTTTTAGATAGCATATGGGATGATGTAGGTTATAATGGAGACTCAGTATGGGTATGGGGAATTGAAAGTTCCGGAAAAAATGATAGCGCAATTTTAGCCTTTATGCAACAATATAATGCTGATTATCCTTTTTTTAGCACGTTAAATGATGATATTGTTACTTTTGTTTATAATATAACATACACTCCCCAATACATCGTTATTTGCCCGGATAAAACTATGAAGCAAGTTGCTATAGATCAGGTTCGTGATGCAGTAAGAGGTTGTTCTGCATTAGAAATTGTTCCAAATAATTTTCAGGATGAGATAGTAATTTCTGGAAATGAAATATTTTTTTCCGAAGGGAAATATTCAAATATCCAGATATTTAATGAACAAGGAATGCTGGTAAACGAAAGTCGATCAAATGATTCATTTATTAAAATAGATCATTTAACTGAGGGAATCTATTTGTTAAGATTTTGTAAAGAAGAGAAAATATTTGTAAGAAAATTATGTATTTATTAATGTAACAATTATTTTTGTCCAACGTTCTATGTCAAAAAAATAAAAAACCTATACAATATGAAAAATTTCTTCAAGTATGTATTTGCTACCATTGTTGGTATTTTACTTTTAAATGTAATCATGTTTTTACTGTTTTTTGCATTAATTGCTTCAATAACTCCTTCAGAAAAGCCTCATAAAATAGCTCCAAATTCAATTCTGCATTTAAAACTCGATTATGCAATTAGCGAACGTACTGATGATAATCCCTTTAAATCGATGTCTTTAACTGATTTTAATACGGAAAAGACATTGGGTTTAAATGATATTTTGTTTAATATTCATAAAGCAGCCGAAGACCCTAATATTAAAGCAATCTATTTAGATGTAACTTCAATGGAAGCAGGAATTGCAACTATTGAGGAAATAAGAAGTTCATTGATTAAATTTAAGCAAGAAAGTAAAAAACCCGTTATTGCTTATACTGACTATTACACTCAAGCTTCTTATTATTTATGTTCTGCTGCTGACAAGGTTTATATGAACCCACAAGGCCTTGTGGAGTTCAAAGGATTAAGCTCCGAGGTTTTATTTTTTAAAAATGCATTAGAAAAACTTGGTGTTGAGCCGATTGTAATACGTCATGGTAAATTTAAGAGTGCAGTAGAACCCTTTATTTTAGATAAGATGAGTCCGGAAAATAAAGAACAGACGATTACTTATGTGAAATCAATTTGGGATTACATGGTTTCACAAATAAGTCAGTCGAGAGGAATCCCGGTTGAAAGATTAAATGCCATTGCTGATAGTTTATTACTTGATAATGCTGATAATTGCCTCAAATATGGATTTGTTGACGGGTTAAAGTATTACGATGAAATTCTATCCGAATTATGTCAAATCGGAAAAGTAAAAAATGCTGATGACATTGCTTGGGTGGAGATGAGTAATTATACGAAAGTTCCTGCAAAATTTGTTTCCGGTAAAAAAGAAAAAATAGCTATTTTATATGCAGCCGGACAAATTGATATGGGACAAAACAAAGACGGAGTTATTGGCGGAAATGAAATGGCTGAAGAAATTCGCAAAATACGTGAAGACAATTCAATAAAAGCACTGATTTTACGAGTAAACAGTCCCGGTGGTAGTGCATTGGCATCTGAAGTGATATGGAGAGAAGTTGTTTTAACACGCAAGGTAAAACCCGTGGTTGTAAGTATGGGCGATGTTGCTGCTTCAGGAGGATATTATATTTCATGCCCTGCTGATGTGATTATTGCTGATCCTACAACAATTACCGGCTCAATTGGTGTTTTTGGGCTTTTGTGGAATGGTCAAAAATTCTTAAATGATAAGTTGGGATTAACTGTTGATGGAGTCCAGACCAACGAAAATTCAAGCTTAGGTTCCGTTTTTAGACCTATTAAACCATACGAACAGCAGGTAATTCAAAATGGTGTAGAACAGATTTATGGCGTTTTTGTTAATCACGTTGCTGATGGAAGGCATAAAACCCCTGCAGAAATTGATAGCATTGGCCAGGGAAGAGTATGGAGTGGCGTAAATGCAAAAG
>CAZDUU010000336.1:0-3420 GCA_964508675.1 uncultured Bacteroidales bacterium
GCAGAAATGAGATATTATAATGGTATCAGAGATGGAAAGCAGCTTATTTTTAGTAATGACGGAGATACTTTAATTGAGGAAAATTTTGAAAAAGGCAAAAAAGAAGGAATTCAGCGAGAATGGTATGATAATAAAAAATTGAAACAGGTTTCCTTTTATAAAGATGATAAGCCCAATGGTGAGCAATTATCTTTTTTTGATAATGGCAAAAAGAAAGAATTAAAATTCTTCAAAGAAGGGTTAAAACATGGTGAATGGATAATATGGTACGAAAACGGTACTGTTCAACAAAAAGGAAAATATAAAGACGATAAAGAACATGGAATGTGTGTTTCAAGGTATGAAAACGGCAGAATGGGAAAAAAAATGATCTATGAAGAAGGATTACCAAAAGGAAAATTTAAAACATGGTACGAAAACGGAAGCGCTAAATCTGAAGGTAATTATGTTGATGGTTACGAAGACGGGCTTTGGATTTTTTGGTACGAAAACGGTAAAGAAAAACGCAAAGGTTATATAAAAAACGGAGTTGAACAGGGAACTTGGGTTACTTATTTTCCCAATGGTCAAAAGGAAAGCGAAGATTATTATGTTGACGGAAAAGAACATGGCGTTTCAAAAACCTGGTATGAAAACGGACAAATCAGAAGTCAAATCAACTATAATTTTGGTAAATATGATGGTGAATTAACGATGTGGAAAGAAAACGGACAGCTTGAAATGAAAGCCATATATAAAGAAGGACAGGCTGTTCAAATTCCGTACATAAAGAAAGATACAACCAAGGCTAACCAAAATATTCCTGTATTCTAATCTTTCTTTTTCTTTTTATTTGGATTTTTAAATTTTCCTTCTCTGATATACTCTATAAATTTTTGCCAGGCCATTACATTAAATATTTGCATGGGTTGGGTTTGCCCTTTCCAGTACAAATTACTCGCCCACTGCTGTTGTTGTACCTTAAAAGCAATAGAAGGAGACTGAAAATAGTCATCTGTCTCCATGCCGGCTAATTGACTTTTTAATATTTCAATATTTTGCTCAGCAATTGTAATTTCATCTTTAGGTATATCTGAATTTAAAAATGCCTGAACAAATTGTTGGTATGTTTTCCATGGAAAAATGGTTATTTCATTTAATAAAATGGTGTCGGCTAATAATTTTACTCTTAAAAACATAATGTCATTATTCCCGATTAAAGGAATCGGGAAAGTGTATTTTTTATAACCTACATGACTAAATACAAGCTCTGTTCCGCGTTCTGTGAAAATATTCAATTCTCCTTTTTCATTTGCAAGATAACCCTTTTTAGCAGATTTATCATATACGAAAACATAAGGCAATGCCTCGTTTAATGTGTTCGTTATAAGTCCTTTAATTTGAATTATTTTTTTTTCCTGCCCCAGGGATTGAACAGTTAAAAATAAAAAAAATACCAAATTAAAGTATATGAGTTTGTTCTTATACATTAATTTTGCAAAAGAAAAAGTTTAGTTTGTTTCCTGTGTAAAATTGCTAATAAATTATGGTTTTACAAACACAAATAGTGTTAAATGCTTATTCTAAAGGATTTCATCTCGTTACAAATGAAATAGTTTCCAAATTGCCTGAGTTGCCTGAAAACGGAATTCTTAATCTGTTTCTAAAACATACTTCAGCAGCGTTGACCATTAACGAAAATGCTGATCCGTCTGTTCGGGATGATTTCGATAAATTTTTTGACGTACATGTTCCTGAAAACTTTAAGCAATTTACTCATATCTATGAGGGAAAAGATGATATGCCTGCACATATTAAATCAAGTTTATTAGGAGTTTCCTTAATGATTCCTATTTCAAATCATAGACTCAATTTAGGAACCTGGCAAGGTATTTATTTGTGCGAATTTAGAGAATATGCGGGCAAAAGAACTATTTTAGCCACAATCATTAATTAACAGAGTCCTTTTTTGATGAATGTCGTTTGACTTCTCAAAAAAAACACGTATGTTTGAAACCTCAACATAAAATGGAGAAACAATGGATAAATTATTATTACTAGGTGATGAAGCTATAGCTCAGGGAGCGATAGATGCAGGGTTATCAGGGATATACGCTTATCCCGGAACACCTTCAACTGAAATACCTGAATACATTCATGCTTCAAAACAGGCTAAAGAGTTAAATATAAAAGCCAGCTGGTGTGCAAACGAAAAGACAGCTATGGAAGGGGCTTTAGGTATGTCATATGCCGGCAAAAGAACCATGGTTACAATGAAGCATGTTGGTTTGAATGTAGCTGCCGATGGTTTTATCAATTCTTCTATTACTGGAGCAAATGGAGGTATTATCGTTGTAGCTGCTGACGATCCTTCAATGCACTCGTCACAAAATGAACAGGATAGCCGTTTTTATGGTAAGTTTTCAATGTTACCGGTTTTTGAGCCTACCAATCAGCAGGAAGCTTATGATATGGTTCATTATGCATTTGATTTGTCAGAAAAATATGCTATTCCGACTTTAATGAGAATTACTACCCGCTTGGCACACAGTCGTTCAGGAGTAAAATTAAAAGGAGGGGTGCGTAAACAGAACGATTTAAAACTCCCTTCAGATCTTCGTCAATTTGTTTTACTTCCTGCAATTGCAAGAAGAAATTACAAACGTTTGCTTTCAATTCAGGATAGCCTTGAAATGGAAGCAGAAAACTCCGGATTTAACAAATATATTGATGGAAAAGATAAGACTTTAGGAATTATTACATGCGGTATTGCATATAATTACCTGATGGAAAATTTCCCTGAAGGAGTTTCTCATCCTGTTCTTAAGATTGGTCAGCATCCAATTCCCAAGAAAATGGTAAAGAAATTATATGATGAATGCGATGCAATACTTGTTCTTGAAGAAGGCTATCCGATTATTGAGGAATTGTTAAGAGGTATGCTCAATTTGGGAAAAACAATTAAAGGACGTTTGGATGGTACAGTACCTCGTGATGGTGAACTAAATCCTACTATTGTTGCAAAAGCCATGGGCTTAGAAGCGAAAATGGGAAGCTCTGTACCTCAGATTGTTGCGTCTCGTCCACCTGCTTTGTGTAAAGGTTGTCCTCATAATGATACTTATCTGGCTTTAAATGAAGCTTTAAAAGATTATTCAAAAGGCCGCGTGTTTTCAGATATCGGCTGTTATACATTAGGAGCTTTACCACCATTGGAATCTATCAATACCTGTGTTGATATGGGTGCGTCAATCACAATGGCAAAAGGTGCTGCTGATGCAGGCCTTACTCCATCAGTTGCTGTAATAGGCGACAGTACCTTTACACATAGTGGAATTACAGGTTTAATTGACTGTGTAATTCACAAAGCAAATGTTAAACTTTTCATACTCGATAACTTTACAACTGCCATGACTGGTGGACAGCCATCAGCTGCCTTAA
>CAZDUU010000337.1:0-3406 GCA_964508675.1 uncultured Bacteroidales bacterium
AATAGATTTGAATGATTAGAAAAGTTGTCCATATTATTTTATTTATCGTTGCTGTTTTGCAGGTAAATGCACAGAAAACGAAGTTGTCGTTTACAAATAAATCATACATCGGTGATACTCTCTATCTTTTAAAAGAAAGTGATTTGATAACTCAAAAAACCGATACTATCGCTTTGGCAAAAGTTGATAAAGACGGACAATGGAATTTTACCTTTAATCCCATAACGGATGCCTTTTATAAAATGACTTTGTATCGCAATGAAGTTTGGATTTATTCTACTCCGGAAAAACAATATAATTTCAAAGTCCCAAATAAACAGGTTCTTACCATTGAAGATTCGCTGAACTCGTACTTTGAACCGGTTACCTTTTATGCCGAATTGTTGAATCGGGATTCTTCAGAAGTCCAAAATGCAGTTACAAAACTCGATTATTCCATTGACACGCTCATGCAGAAACATTTTAAATCAATTCATTTTAAAATAAGACGTCGCACGGTTGATTCTTTGCTCCAGATTTTGGAAAAGAAATTTGATTATGTAAAAGCTCCTTTTTTTAAAAACTATCTTTTTTACAAAATCGTTTTAATCAGGTATATGTCATATGAGCGTGATGCAAACTACATAATAAAATATTACTTTAATGATAAGCCCGTATTGCTGAATAATCCGGCATATTCAGAATTGTTCAACCAGATATTTAATGATTATTTATCCTATTATGCCACAAAAGCATGGGGTGAAAATGTTTATTCGGCTATTGTAAAGGCCAAAAGTCCTGCCGAATTAAGAGCATGTCTGAAAAGGAATCCGGCATTTACTAATGATACACTTACAGACCTGGTTATTTTAAAAGGAATTCATGATGCTTATTACACGAACGAAATGCCCAATAAAATAAAATTTCCTGCCAGCGCTTTAAGGATGGTTCTGGATTCTATGATGATAGTTGCCAAAACAAAGGAATTAAAAGCCATAGCAACAAAAATAAAATCAAAAATCAACAAAGAAGAAGTGGTGTTTACTTTCGAAGATTATCCATTTTACGATTTGGAAGGGAACCAGATATATTTGCGAAATTATACCGGTCGGTACATGTATGTTACTATTTCTGACGGACGTTCCTACGACTTTATCATAAACATGAAATCCGAAAAGGCCTGTTTTTCAAGATTTAACGATAAACTTAGATTAGTAAACATTGTATTAAATGTATCTAAAGAAAAAATGCAGAAACTGATAAAAGAAAATGAGCTTATGGGAAATTTTTTCCTATGCGACAAACCGGAGTTATTTAAAAAGCAACTAAAGTTAAGAGCATTGCCGGTCTTTTTAATATTTAAACCCGACGGGCAGATACTAAATTCGAATGCTTCTCTACCTGATGAGCGTATAATTCCTTATTTCATGGAGCTGATAAAGGAGTGATTTTCATATTTTTCTTTTACCTTTGCAAAAAATAATGATTATGAAAACCAAAGAGGAAATAGTTGAAAATTGGTTACCCCGATATACTGGAAGGCAATTAGACGAATTTACACCTTATATTTTATTGACAAATTTTGGTCACTATGTTGATTTGTTTGCAAAATGGCATAATGTCCCTATACTTGGCCAGAACAAAAATATGCCCAATGCCAGTGCCGATGGCATTACCATAATTAACTTTGGTATGGGAAGTCCCAATGCTGCAACCATGATGGATTTACTCAGTGCTGTTAATCCTAAAGCGGTTTTGTTTCTTGGAAAATGTGGAGGGTTGAAAGCTAAAAATAAATTGGGAGATTTAATTTTACCAATTGCAGCAATCAGAAGCGAAGGAACATCAAACGACTATTTGCCACCCGAAGTGCCAGCTTTACCGGCTTTCTCGTTACAGAGAGCAGTTTCTTCAACTATCAGAGACCACGGAAAAGATTATTGGACAGGTGTGGTTTTTACAACTAACAGACGCGTTTGGGAATACGATGACCGTTTTAAACAATATCTCGAAAAAACCAGGGCAATGGCTGTCGATATGGAAACGGCCACTATTTTTGTAGTGGGTTTTGCCAATGGTATCCCAAGCGGTGCTTTATTATTGGTTTCCGATCAGCCAATGATTTCAACGGGAATTAAAACAGAAGCTTCAGATAAATTTGTAACTGAAAAATACGTAGAAGAACATCTGAGTGTTGGAATTGATGCTTTGAAAGAACTAAAAGACGAAGGAAAATCTGTTAAACATCTGCGTTTTGACGATTAGAATAATATGGCGGCATTGACATTCGAACAGTTAATCGAGGAGCTTAAGAAACAAATTTATAAGCCCGTATATTTTTTGATGGGCGAAGAACCGTATTTTATTGATGCTGTTTCGGATTACATCGAAGAAAATGTATTGAACGAAGGAGAAAAGTCCTTCAACCTGACGGTTGCATATGGCAAAGATGTTGATTTAGCTACGATTGTTTCTATGGCAAAGCGTTATCCGATGATGTCCAATTACCAGGTTGTCATAATCAAAGAAGCTCAGAATATTAAAAGTCTTGATGCCGGCGAAATCGGGAAAAAAGTAAACCCTTTGCTCAGCTATATGCAGGAGCCTCTGGATTCTACAATCTTGGTTATTTGCTATAAAGGCAAAAAGCTTGAAAAAAACAGGAAAATATACAAAGCCATTGAAAAAGCAGGTGTTATATTTGAATCTAAAAAAATTTACGAAACAAAATTGCCAGTTTGGATAGTTAATCAGTTTAAAATCAGAGGGAAATCTATTGAGCCAAAAGCTGCGAGTCTTATGGCTGACTTTATTGGGAATAACCTGTCTTCCATTATCAATGAAATAAATAAAATACTGATTTTTTTAGAAAAAGAACAAAATATCAGGGTTGAACATGTTGAGAAACTGATTGGAGTTAGTAAGGATTTTAATAATACTGAATTGTTGAAAGCGATCGGAATGAAGAATATAACCCAGGCAAATCGTATTTTGTTGTATTTTCAATCAGATCCGCGTCAACATCCTGTTCAGCAAACCATTGTCTGGCTGTTTGAGTATTTTTCAAAAGTTATTTTGTACAAAGATTTTCAGAACCTATCTGAGAACGAGATTGCCTCTAAAATAGGTGTCCCGCCTTATTTTTTGGATGACTACAGATTAGCTGCAAAAAATTATTCGCGTAATCAGTTGATTCAAAATATTCACATTATTCGTGAATACGACATGAAATCAAAAGGTGTTGATTCTGTTGCAGACGGGCACGAATTACTGAAAGAAATGGTTTTTAAGCTGATGTACGGAATGTAAGCTAAAACTCAAAACTCATTCTTATAACCGGATTGTTATATACACTATAAGCGTTGTCGCTTATATTCCACAATATCATTAAGTTGGCATAACTTCTGTCTCCGATTTGAGTTCTGTA
>CAZDUU010000338.1:0-3404 GCA_964508675.1 uncultured Bacteroidales bacterium
CCTATACAGATAAAGACAATCAGAGCAGAACAATTGTTGAAGTTGTTGATGAAAAAATTCAATTATTTGGCAAAAAAGATGGAGAAGACAATACAAACAATCCTGCTCACGAATCTGGAAATACAAATGATGTAAATATCAATGCAGAACTAAACTCGAATGTTGACGGAGGCGATTTGCCATTCTAAAATAATTTAAAAGTGACTGAATCAGAGATATTTCAAAGTAGTACAATAGAAATCATTATAGGAGTAATAGTTTTGCTATTACTCCTTTTTATTAGTGCAATCATGTCAAGTGGCGAGGTCGCTTTTTTCTCATTACACAACGCTACGATAGATAAACTGAAAAACAGTAAAAAAAAATCGCATTATCGGATATATAAGTTAATTTCAAACCCGGAAAAGCTTTTAGCTACAATACTGACAGGCAATAATTTTGTAAATATTGCTTTTGTAATAGTTTCTGTTTGGTTTACAAATCAGATTTTTGATTTTTCAGGAAATGCAATACTGGTCTTCATAATTCAAACATTATGTGTTACAATAATACTTTTAATTTTTGGAGAAATTTTCCCAAAATCTATAGCAACAAATCACCCTCAAAAAATTGCAGAATTTGATGCTCCCTTCATATTAACCATTCAGTACTTATTTTATCCCATTATTAAGCTTTTAACACAATCGACTATTTTCTTTAAAAATAAAGTCAGACAAAACCATAAAATTAATTTCGACGACTTATCAAATGCTATTGACTTAGCTGCCGAAGACTTAAAAGACGAAAAAAAGATTCTGAAAGGAATTGTAAATTTTGCCTCTATCAGAGTCAATGAAATTATTATTCCGCGCATGGATGTCAAAACAGTCGATGTTAAAGACAGTTTTATGTCGGTTGTAAATCATATAAAAGAATGTGGATTTAGCCGAATACCGGTTATCAGAAACTCTTTTGATAATATCATAGGTGTTTTATATATCAAAGATCTCCTGCCTCATTTACACAAATCTGATTTTAAATGGCAAAGTCTCATTCGTCCTCCTTATTTTGTCCCCGAGTCAAAATTTATTAACGACCTGTTAGAGGAGTTTCAGCAAAAAAAGATTCACATGGCCATTGTTGTCGACGAATATGGCGGAGCATCTGGAATAATCACATTGGAAGATATCTTAGAAGAAATTGTCGGAAATATTGATGACGAATTCGACACAGAAAAACCTCTTTTTACTAAAATAAATGACTATACATTCGAAGTCGAAGGCAAGATGCTGATTAACGATTTTTGTCATATTGCCAATATTGATGATAATATTTTTGACTCTGCCAAAGGAGATGCAGAAACAATAGCAGGTCTCGTTCTACAACAAAGCGGCTCAATGCCAAAAGCAAACTTTAAAACAAAGATATCTGAAGTAAATTTTATTGTAAAACAGGCAGACGCAAGACGAATTAAAATTGTACAAATAATTTTACCGCAAAATAATGAAGCGCATTATTAACACATTGTTGTTGCTTATGTTTTTAAGCTCCTGCAGTTCAAACTATACCCCTAAACCGATGGAGTATTTTAGAATCGATTTCCCTCAAAAACAATATCAGACATACGACAGCATTTGTCCATATACATTTGAATACCCTACCTACTCAAAAATAACCAAAGGCCTTGTTGAAGACGAACAACCATGCTGGATTAATATCGTTTTTCCAAAATTCAAAGCGACCGTTTATCTGAGTTATTTTTCAGTTGGTAAAAATTTACCAAAATTATTTGAAGACTGTCGATCATTAGCGTACAAACATGATATTAAAGCAGATGCAATAAACGAAGTGCTATATGCCGACTCGTCAAATAATATCTATGGAATGGTATATGAAATAAAAGGGAATGCTGCATCGCCACTGCAATTTTATATGACAGACAGCACAAAACACTTTTTACGCGGTAGTTTGTATTTTGATGTAAAGCCAAACAAAGACAGCCTTGCTCCTGTTGTAGAATTTATTCAAAAAGATGTAAAACATTTAATCGAAACGCTACATTGGAAGTAATTATCAATAAAAAACATATCAAGCTGGTTGTAAGCAAGATTCAGGATCTGGCTTTTTATGAATCTAAAGTTGACAATAAATACATTCAAAAAGCTCAAGCAAGTTTTAAAAGTGAAAGCAGGATTCTAGAATGGCTAAATACACATTATCTTATAAATAAACTCACTTCGCAAAAACGGTCATATTACTACAACAATAATGGTGCTCCGTTTCTTGAAAAATCAGACTTGCATTTAAGTATTGCCCATTCTGATAACTTTTCCGCTTTGCTGCTTTCAGATATATATGATATAGGTATTGACATAGAGGGAAAAAACAGGGATTTTACAAGAGCTTCACAAAAATTTATTCACGAAGAAGAAAAAAAATGGGCAAAAACAAATAATGATTACTGCAAAGTATGGTGCTTTAAAGAAGCTGCTTATAAAATGTTACAAAATGCCAGTCCAAACTTTTCAAAAGAATATAATTGCCTGATTTTAAACAATAATAAAGCCTCTGTAAAAATTAATCACAGGTGGTTTTTACTTGAGTACTTAGAAAATGAAAACTATTTCGTAACTTGGTGCTATAATAAAATTTGAAATGTCACATTTTCCATCAGGTAAAAAACAATTAGCCTTACTTATTGATCCGGATAAAGTCTCTGATAAAAAATTATTGTTTTTATCAAGAAATGCTGAAAAGTCTGGTTTTGATTTAATTTTTATTGGTGGTAGCCTCCTATTCAGCGATATACATTACTGCATCGAAAAAATCAAAGAAAATACAACCTTACCTGTTTATATTTTTCCGGGAAACTCTATGCAGCTTTCAGAGAATGCTGATGGTATTCTTTTCTTATCGCTTGTTTCAGGAAGAAACCCTGAATTTTTGATAGGTCAGCATGTTATTGCGGCCCCCATCATAAAAAAGATGAATCTTAAAGTTATTCCTGTGGCTTATATGCTTATAGAGAGCGGTAATACAACCAGTGTTGAGTACATGAGCAACACAAAGCCCATCCCATCTGAAAAAACAGATATTATCTTAGCAACAGCAATGGCTTCGGAAATGCTTGGTTTTAAAATGATCTATCTAGAAGCGGGTAGTGGCGCAAAAAAAACAATTCCTATTGAAATTATTAAAAAGCTTTCAGAAAACACAACTCTTCCGATTATTGTTGGTGGCGGAGTAAAAAAAGTTGAACATGCACAGCAATGTTTTGATAATGGTGCGAATACTGTTGTAATTGGAAATGCTATAGAAGAAAATATAGAGTTGATGTCACAATTTACCTCTTTACAAAAGTAGCCTGTTTTATTTTACCGTCAAATTGTATAATGCATTTATAAATACCTGGTTTTAGCGATTCA
>CAZDUU010000339.1:0-3396 GCA_964508675.1 uncultured Bacteroidales bacterium
CAACCGGCAGTACTAACCAAAATGCTACCGTTACAGCCAATGATAATCCCATCACGGTAACCGTAACTGATGCCAATGGCTGCTCTGGCATCTCTACTGCTGTATCTGTTACAGAGAATGCCTTACCAACCCCAACCATCAGCGGAAATTTAGCTTACTGCGCAGGCAGTAATACTATATTACAAACAGGTAGCTATTCCAACTATAGCTGGTCAACCGGCAGTATCAACCAAAATGCTACCGTTACAGCCAACGACAATCCCATCACGGTAACCGTGACTGATGCCAATGGCTGCTCTGGCATCTCTACTGCTGTATCTGTTACAGAGAATGCCTTACCAACCCCAACCATCAGCGGAAATTTAGCTTACTGCGCAGGCAGTAATACTATATTACAAACAGGTAGCTATTCCAACTATAGCTGGTCAACCGGCAGTATCAACCAAAATGCTACCGTTACAGCCAACGACAATCCCATCACGGTAACCGTGACTGATGCCAATGGCTGCTCTGGCATCTCTACTGCTGTATCTGTTACAGAGAATGCCTTACCAACCCCGACTATCAGTGGAACCTTATCATATTGTTTCGGTAATAATACCACCATACAAACCGAAAGTTATTCTGATTATAGCTGGTCAACCGGCAGTACTAACCAAAATGCTACCGTTACAGCCAATGATAATCCCATCACAGTAACCGTAACTGATGGCAACGGCTGTGTGGGTATTTCAGGAAATATAAGCGTAACCGAAATTCCACTTCCTTATATTGAAGCGGGTAACAATCTTACAGCCTGTGTCGGTGGAACACTCCCTATAACAGGTGTAACCGCGACCAACTATGACACACTTTTATGGGGAACCACAGGTAATGGAACCTTCTCTGACTCTAATACACCACAAACCAACTACACAATAGGTTCGTGGGATACAAATAATGGAAGTGTAACCTTATATATAAACCTCTCCTCTTCCTGTGGAAATACCGCGGATAGTCTCTTGGTCTCCATTAATAACTTGCCTTATGTAAGTGCAGGAACCGATACTACCATAACCTATGGCGAGCAAATTATCTTAGAAGCCACAGGTGCTGAAAACTATACATGGGCACCCTCTGAAGGCTTAAGCTGTATCGTATGTCAAAATCCGATGGCCAGTCCTGTTACAACCGTAGAATACTGCGTAACAGGAACAGATGCCAACGGCTGTAGCAGTTCAGATTGTGTACAAATCATTTTTAACAGCGACTGTGGAGACATCTGGATACCTTCAGCTTTTAGTCCTAACGGAGATGGCAACAACGATATACTTTATGTGTACGGTAAATGTATTAAAACCATGGAATTTAATATTTATGACCGGTGGGGCGAAAAAGTATTTGAAAGCACTAATCCCCATACAGGCTGGGATGGTTCCTTTCATGGAGAGGTCATGAACACAGGCGTATTTGTTTACCACCTTACAGCCGAAGACCTTTACGGTACCAAAGTAGAAATCAAAGGAAACATAACACTAATACGGTAAAAATAAGGAAGTGCAGAAATGAGAACTATTAAAAACCTAATAATAATATTAACCATTATTCCTTGTCTTACTTATGGTCAGGATGCAACTTTATCACAAGTTAATGAATCGCCTATATTGTTAAATCCTGCCAATACAGGGACACAATATGATTTGCGGGCAGTACTTCATTATCGTGAGCAATGGCGGAGCATATCTTCCCCTTATCAAACCATGGCAGCCAGTGTAGATCATAAAATATTGCGTCCGGGAAAGATAAGTTCTTCCTTAGGGGTGGGTCTGAGCTTTTTACATGATGTGGCAGGTGAAGGTTCACTGGCTACTAACCAGGTAAATTTAGACCTTTCAGGAAAAGTATATCTCACCCAGGATCAATCTCTTTCTTTAGGGATTTACGGAGGAATGGTACAGCATGGCATTTCAGCTGATAAGTTAACATGGGGCAGCCAGTACAATGGTCTGCATTACGATGAATCCATCATGTCAGGTGAAACTTTTGCTCATGAGAATTACTGGAACGGAGATATTGGCGCCGGTATTAAATGGCAGATAGACAAAAAATCGAGTACACTATCCTCAAACAACAGGGTTGCTACCCAGGTAGGCTTTGCTGTTTTTCATCTCAATACTCCCGAAACAGGTTTTTATGAAAAAGATGATGAGCAGAATATGCGATATGTCTTCCATTTTAATAGTTATATAGAGATAAAGAATACAAATTTGTCATTTGAGCCAGTTGGTTTATTTGAGAAAGAGGGGCCTGCAAAACAAATTTATTTTGGAACATATTTAAAGTATAATTTTCAGGATGCCTCCAAATATACCGGAAACCTGAATACAAAAGTTTTAGGATTAGGCTGTTTTCTACGAAACAGTGATGCTGTCATTTTTGCAATGAAGTGTGAATTGGGCGAATTTGCTTTTGGCATAAGCTACGATGTGAATATTTCATCGTTGAATAAGGCAAGTTCTGGTCGTGGAGCTTTTGAGTTATCTGTTAGTTATTTAGGGAACTCAAAAAAATCAAAAGGAAACAGGCTTTTATAAAGAATGTACATTATCATTTTAAGCTAATAACCGATAGATATTATTAAAGATTAATAGACTTTCTATATTAGTTTTTTACTTAATAAGTAAAAATTGAGTATATTTGTAATAGATAAATGTTTGAGTATTGAAAAAAATACATATTTTTATTTTATTTATTAATCTGTGTGCTGTATGCTTTGATGCTTCTGCTCAGGTGGATGATAGTTTGTTAAATCGTTTGAAAACAATAACTTGTGATACAGAAAAGATTGATGTTTACATTCGTCTTTATAAAGCAAATAAATATATAGATACCGTTAAAGCAAAACATTATCTTGAAAATGCACTGGCCTTATCAAATAAAACTAAAAACAAGTCATGTTTGTATAGAATTTATGTTGCTTTCGGTGCTTTTTATGAAGATGGAGGAAACTATAGATTGGCTTTACATTATTATAATAAAGCTTTATATATTCTTGAAATAAACAACAGGGACAAAAAAACACTTTTAAAAGCAGCGGATTGTCTAAATAATATGGGAAACGTATATTATTCCATAGGAAACATGAATCAGTCGCTATCTTTCTATATTAAATCCTTGAAAATTTCTGAAGCTTTTAAATATAAAGACGGGATGGCTAATAGCTATAATAATATAGGAAGTATTTATTATTTCGAAAAGAATTATAAACTTGCCATCTCTTACTATTTAAAATCGTTGAAAATTAAGGAAGAAACAGGTAATAAAAGAGGAATTATTAACAGTTTTAACTGTATTGGAAACGTTTATTTTTCACAGAACGATTCTTCTGATGCAATTCTTTATTATGAAAAAGCCCTG
>CAZDUU010000340.1:0-3394 GCA_964508675.1 uncultured Bacteroidales bacterium
ATTTAATTTTTTATATATAAATCCCGGTGCTGCCGGTTTATACGGTTTTCATCAGAAAATTACTTTAGTAAAACTGCAAATAGAAGAAGGCAAAATAAAAGATGCCTATTTGTGGGAGAAAAACAGGTAATTTATAGTTAAAAGGTGAAAGTTTATAAAGTTAAAAGTAAGAAGTCGGATTTCAGAAGCAAGAAGTCAGAATTATTTGCTATCGCAGCGTGAGACGCTTTACTTAGTTCAGAAATCAGAATAATTAAACACTCTTCTCTGTCATACAGAGTATTATCGAAGTATGTGCTCATATCACTATACTCATTAAAGTATGCAGTCAGAAGTAAAATTTTAATTAATTTTCCTGGTCATTCTGAGCGTAGCGAAAGAATCAATACCTCTCACGAGATAATAACGAGAAGTTTATTTTACTTTAAATAAACCGTGTAATTCAGCGTCGATTTGGTCAATGATTTTGCTCAAATCCTGTGGGTTATTGCTGAAATCGTTATTATCAATATCAACGATAAGTATTTTGCTCAGGTTATAGCTTGAAATCCAAGCTTCGTAACGTTCATTTAAGCTTTTTAAGTAGTCCAGACGGATGCTTGCCTCGTACTCACGCCCACGTTTTTGAATTTGTTCAACAAGTTTGGGAACCGAAGCTTGTAAATATATAAGTAAATCAGGTGGTTGAACAAGTGAAGACATTAGATTGAACAATGTGAAATAGGTTTCGAAATCGCGGGATGACATAAGCCCCATGGAATGAAGGTTAGGAGCAAAAATATGTGCATCCTCATATATAGTGCGGTCCTGAATCACAGTTTTAGGTGATTTGCGGATTTCAATGATCTGGCTGAAGCGACTGTTAAGAAAGTATATTTGCAAGTTAAATGACCAACGGTGCATGTCATCATAGAAATCGTTCAGATAGGGATTGTCTTCTACATCTTCGAAATGTGCTTCCCATTTATAGTGTTTTGATAATAAATTTGTTAGCGTGGTTTTTCCTGCGCCTATATTACCTGCAACGGCTATATGCATTCCCATAATTCAAAATTTTGAAATAAAAGTACAGGTTTTTTATTGGCTATCCAAAAAAATTACTGCTTAATTATTGACAATTTTTCAACTTTATCACTATCAATATTTATAATATAGTAGCCTTTTGAAATGTCTGTAAAATCAATAAATTGAGATTTATTGGCTCTCAAAAATCCTGTCTTAACAGTTTTTCCTAAAATATCTTTTATCTCAAAGCTTATAGTTTCTTTATTTGATGAAATGATATTGATATTTAACCTGTCTTTTACAGGATTTGGATAGAACTGAATATGGTTATTGCTATTGTTTACAATATTGGTCTGATTCTTTACATGAATATATTGCTGTTTTGCTACTGAATCAGAAAAAAATGTTCCTGTTGCTTTTAAGGTTACAGTATAGTAGCCTGTGTCTGCATATAAATGGAACGGATTCTGGTCTGTAGAAGTTGCTCCATCACCAAAAGTCCACAAATAATTTTGAGCATTTAAGGAATTATTGACAAAAACAGCATATGCATTGGGCAGATACAAAACGGTATCAACAGCATAAAAATCAGCAACCGTAGTATTATAAATCCTGAACCCGTCACTGCACGAGCAGTTATTTGTTAAACCTGCATTATTAGTCGCTTTTACTCCAACATAGTAATTCTGATTTTGCACAAGTGACAAGCTGTTAAATGTATAACTGGTATTTTGACCAGTACTTGTCCAGTTAACAATATCATCAGAGCAAGGTGTAGTACCAAGAGCCACTGAATAATATGCCACATCACTGTTTGTGTCGGCAGATGCAGTCCAGTTGGCATCGACCTGAGACGGAGTATATAAACTGTCGATGTCTATTGAAATTCCATCATTTACCAACGAAATCGAATCAGGAGCAGTCCAGTCAACATTTAAATCATGGAAAGCAATCGCTGACAAATTATTGTATGCATCTACCACAATAGATTTGATTTTAGCTGAAGGTGTAGAGGGATTGGAATTTTGATAGCGGATGTCTTTGGTGCTGTCGCCCAAAGTTACGGTCAAGCTTGGATATCTGGAACGATAAACTTTCAGTTCATCAATATTCATGGTGCAATTGCCTGTTCTGAAGCTAATATAATTGCCATTGGTGGAAAAAGGTGTTGTGTCTGTCCACGAACCCATGAAAATATTATCTCTCCATACACAGATTTTTCCGGAAATTCGATCATACGTTATTTTAAAATCGTACCATTGATCGGGAGTTGTTACTACATTGCTGATCACGCTCTGCTGCTGAATGACATCATTGGTCACTTCGTAAAATTCCATGGTCTGACTTTCAACCCTGAACCAGATAAAATATGAATTTCCCCTGTTTGCCAGATTGCTGTTATCGCTGAAAAAGTGGAAACCAAACCGTCTGTTGGTGCCACTTCCGTTTACTTTTGCCCTGAACTGATATAGGTACCGATTGGAAAGATTTTGATTCAGGGGAGCATAAATATTTGAGTTAGCATCATTTTCATCACTTTGAACCATTTCTCCATTGCTTACGTTCCATGTTCCTGTATAAACTAACCACATTGGTTGCAGAATATCAAAATTATCGCCTAAAAATCCACGTTGAGTATTGGCAGCCCAATAAGTTCCGTTATAATCCAAGATCTGATAGAATGCTTTTTCAACACTTTCATTGTCTGCATCGGTAAATGTTGCAGTGAAATCCTGTGTTTTCCATATTCCTGTAGTAACAATTGATGTCGTGGGTGCCACATTATCCACACTTGCGGGACTGAATTTTACACAGTCAAATGCAATGGAATCACCGTCTGTTCCGGTTAGATCGCCTAAGTAAACATATTTTTGTCCTGAAGTGGTAAAATAGTAAGTTCCTAGGTTTACCCACTGATTTTTGTGCGTATTCTGATTTACAACAACGGTGTCAATACCATTTTCGTGATAAATCTTATAAGATGCATTGGTTGTGTTACTCCCTTGTGGAGGAATGAATGCAGATACTGTAAAATAACCATTTTGCTGGATAGTTGGTGTCCATGTGCAGATACATATATCTGTTCCTGTTGACATGCCGAGTGTGTACCAACAGTGACTGTTATAACCTACATTGAAGTCGCGGAAATAGCGCATATGTGAACCGTTATTTACATTACTCATGTAAAAGCCATGATTATATTGATTATCATCAATAATGGTGTCGGAATACACCGGCTGGATTCCGCGTGCTGCAACTGTCCATGCAACATAGCCATAGCTTCCGGTATTGTCAAGATTTTGATATCCATTATTATAGCCTGGCCAGTCGTAATATGAATAAGCACCGTCGTAACTGGGGTAACCCGGAGTATTTTTGTTTCCATAGG
>CAZDUU010000341.1:0-3389 GCA_964508675.1 uncultured Bacteroidales bacterium
TTTTGACGAAGTTCGTATGATATTACGCGATAATCAACTGGAAGACGGAGTTTATGATGTGATGTCGAACGAAAAATCCATCAGTAAAATTGCATTGAATTCCGACCGGAAAGAATCGGAAATGAAATTCTGCAAAGAAAATGAGCTTACTACCTATTTGAGTGATAAAGGCTACAAAGTTATGCCGGTTTCGGCAACCGATGCTGACGAAATAAAATCGACCATATTAACCCAGACCCAGGGAATTACTCTGTGGAAATGGTTTATAATAATGGCATTGGTATTTATTTTTGGTGAAATGGCCGTAATCCGTTTCTGGAAAGCCTAAAAAGCAAGTAAAAGTGTGAAGTAAGAAGATATTATTCAGAATTAATAAATCTTTACGACCTTTCTCGTCTTTATGCAGAGACAAGCATGTGAACTTTGGTACTTTGCGGTTAATAATTGAAGTCAGAATTTAACAAGTACAAAGCCAGAAGTAAATTTTAAATTATAATATTTGAACTTTTAATTAATAAAACTTTAAAAAAAGTTTTTAATCATTGCAATCAGAGCAATCGTAACCTTTATTGATAATTTCCATTGCTCTCATACTCATGCCCATGCTGGAGAAACCGCCATCGTGATAAAGGTTTTGCATAGTGACTTTTTTTGTGAGGTCGCTGAACAAAGTTACACAGTATTCAGCACATTCTTCGGCTGTGGCATTTCCAAGTGGTGACATTCGGTCTGAAAAATCCATCAGGTTATTCATCCCTTTTACACCGCTTCCGGCAGTGGTCATGGTTGGAGACTGAGATATGGTATTGATTCTTATTTTTTTGTCGCGTCCATAAATGTATCCGAAGCTGCGTGCAATAGATTCCAGTGTGGCTTTGGCTTCTGCCATATCGTTGTAACGGTAGAAAGTTCGTTGACCAGCAATATACGACAGTGCAACAACCGAACCCCAGTCGTTGATTGCATCAAGCTTACGTGCTATCTGAAGCATTTTATGAAATGAAACGGCTGAAATATCAAGTGTTTTGAGAAAATTGTCATAATCCAGCTCATCGTATTTTCTGCTCTTGCGAACGTTCATGGACATACCAATACTATGCAGAAAAAAGTCAATCTTACTACCGAAATGCTCCATCGAATTTTTAAAAACGAGTTCGAGTTCTTCTATATTTGTTGCGTCTGAGGGATAAAAAGGAGCATTTAATTTTTTGCTCAATTCTTTAACGCTACCCATGCGATAAGCCAAAGGTGTATTTGAAAGCGTAATTTCAGCTCCTTCTTCAACACATCTTTCTGCAATCTTCCAGGCAATAGATTGTTCGTTTAAGGCTCCGAAAATAATGCCTTTTTTCCCTTTTAGTAAGTTGTATCCCATATGTTATATTTTAAAACATAATTTGCGTGCAAAAATACTTAAATTTTTTCTGATAATCTCAAAAATATGATATTTATCAGTTTTTAGACTGGGTGATATTGAATTAGGAAATTATAATAACCACAAAGTTATCTATGTGCCGCCAAATACGCAAAGAATTCAGACTATCTACTTCTATTTTACCACCGAAAATCTCAGAGTTTGCTCCTTATACCTAAGCAAATACAAGCCTGCCGACAGGGTACGAATATCGATTGTTTTTTCGTTTTCCTGTTTTATATTTTCTTCTTTTACTACTAAGCCAAGGTTATTGAATATGCTTATTTTGCCATTCATGAGTTGTTCGCTTTGCAGGGTTTGGATAAATGCTAATTTTATTTTCTTTTTTATTAATTTCAATAAATCCAACATTACAACGTACCAAAGAAACATCATCAATATAAAAATATGTAATATTCTGGCCAGTTGGGTTTACAGTTAAGAATGATGAATTAGCATCATCATTGAAGTTTCCTATTATCATAAAATTTTCACTGCCGGAAGCATTATAATCTCCTGATATTAAAGTCCAATTTGCGGTGTCTGTTATAAATCCGGCATTATTATTTATTTGTGGAATAAATGGTAAAGGCAATGAGTTGTTAACCCCTGTAATTGCCGTATCAGAAAAATATACTCCAATGGAATTTTTTGTTGAACGGCAGGTGTCGGCAAGATTGACATACATCTCGAAATGGTAGCATGATTTGGTAAGTGTGCTATCAAGTTGGACTTCAATATAGTCTCTAAAGTTACTGCTTGATTTAAGTATAATTCCTGCATAAGCAAATCCGTTATGTGCTTGTTGATACCCCCCCAATTGATAGGAACATATACATAAGAATATAAATCAGCACATTGATTATAATAATCAGGAGTTGATAAATTTGGATTTATCCAAAAATTCACTAAATTAATTTGACCATTAAAGGTTGGACATGTATCATATTGCTCAAAGCTTGGATTTGGTACAAGATTTTGTCCCTTTCCAAGTATAGAAATAATTATGAATAGTAGTAATATAGTATTTTTGGTTTTCATTTTTTTTTAAAAGAGGCAGGGATAAAACCCTGCCTCCTGAATTTTATGCTTATTTTACGACGGAAAAACGAATGGTTTGCTCCTTATACCTGAGCAGGTACAAGCCTGCCGGCAGGGTACGGATATCAATTGTTTTTTCGTTTCCCTGTTTTATTTCTTCTTCTTTTACTACTAAGCCAAGGTTATTGAATATGCTTATTTTGCCATTCATGACTTGTTCGCTTTGCAGGATAATGTAAGATGTAGAAGGGTTGGGGTATAGTTTTAAATTACAACCCATATTGTAAACAATGGCTTCATGTGTTATTTCTGTTGCTAAGCGTTTCCAAACTCCATTGCCTGTGACTCCTGCATATAAGTGAGTTCCGTCAAAGCCAACGGCAGTTACTGGAATCGAATCGGGCAAACCCAGACTGAGATCAATCCAGTCGAGCCCGTTGTTTTTACTATAAAAAACACCACCTGTGGTAGCTGCATAAATAAATGTTCCAAAAGTTTTTAGATCGTTTATTTGCATACCATGCAATCCATTGCTACCGACATTCCAATTTAATCCGTTGTTGTTGGTCATAATTACGGGAGGGTTAAAAATGCCAAGCCCGACTATTAAATTAGTATCATTAGTAGTCATGTTGTTTACATAAGACAAATTAAAAGAAGAGCTGATATTTGACCAGTTTTGTCCTTCGTCTTGCGACATATAAACTCCGTTATCATATACTCCTGCATAAATTTCATTTCTGCTATTTACAGCTAAAGCAACAACATCAAGTGCCGGAAGCCCATGATTTGTTGAAACCCATGTTTGGCCTGTGTCCGTTGATTTGAAAATTCCGTATGTAAAATAACCTATTATTAAATCTCCGTTCAAAGATGATATAGTTGAAGGAGTATAACCTGGTTGTACATTATTGACAGTGATAGAAGACCAATT
>CAZDUU010000342.1:0-3384 GCA_964508675.1 uncultured Bacteroidales bacterium
AAAAAACCTCATTTACTCATGTTTTTAAATTTGCACATAACATCTGTGTATACGTACAATTACGTTTATTTCTTCATTATTCGTAGTTGGGTTGTTTTGATAATAACTGGTAATCTGAGTAAGATTAGTTTTGTGTCTTAAATGATTCATTTTGTAATTACACATATACTTTATACTTATACAAATGTATAAAAAAAATAATTAACAACAAAGTTTAAAAATATTTTTTACTTAATAATTACGTTATGTGGCAAAGCTATACTCTTGCTTAAATTAAGTGTGATTTTTCGTAAAAGTCAATGTAAAATTTGAATTAAATTAATCTGATACAGCACAAAAATAACTTAAAAGAAAAAAGGGGGCGATTTTTATTTGCTCCCTTTATGTTTTTAACCCCCAAATTAATTTTATAAAATATCCATAATAAGTTCTTTCTCTTTTTCCTTCTTGCTCAAAATTCTCTTTTCATGTCTGGAGAAAGCATCTAATACTGATCCTATCATCAACGGATTGCCCGAAAAGTATTCCAGGCTTAAACTAAAATTGCTCGAGATATAAATGTAATTTCCTTCTTTATCCTTTATTTTTATCGGAAGTTCAGCACTCATCGGAATTCCGTATTTTATTTTCAGCAGGTTAATTAATTCTTCCTTCTGATTATTGCTCAGGTATGGAAAAATTTGAACACCGTAAAAGAACCTGTCAGAATAATAGTGTAGCTGGCTTCGGTTTTTTAGTGACTGGATGGAATTTTTATAATGAACAATTTTGTAATTATTTAAGTTGTCATGATTTGCAATAAAGCGGGGTTTCCCCAAAGCAGTTCCTGTTTCCATTTGGTTTATCCCAAATTCGGCTTTCCCTTTGAAAATAACAGGGGTCTGGGTATTAAAAATAGTTTCATATTTATTTAAAGCCTGGTAACGTTCGCAAAAATCAAAAGAATAAAAGCTGTTTTTATAGTAATAGCTTTTGTAATACCCCTTTGTTTTTTTTCGTTCAATATAAGCTTTAAACAGATTCATAATGCAAAATACGTAAAAATCCATATAAGAATCAAGTAATTTTACGTAATAAGAAATAAAAAGTTCAAAACAAGGAATAAAAGATAAGCGGTGAAGTATTCTTCACCGCTTATAATTCAAGAAATTCAGTTATGTGAATTTTTCAATATTAATTTTGACGAAACTTAAATATTTAAGGTTGAAAGTTCCAGGGTTGCAGTACGGTATTCATCAATAGGAGTACACGTACATACCAGGTTTCTGTCACCATATGCATCATCAATACGCCCGATAGCTGGGAAGAACTTGTTTTCTTTTACCCATGGCAATGCAAATGCAGCTTTATTTCTGCTGTAGGTATGGTTCCATTCGTCGTTTATTACGTCTTCAGCCGGATGTGGTGCATTTACCAGCACGTTATCTTCATGACTATATTTGCCGTCCCTTATTTCCATCATTTCATTATAAATGCTGATCATAGCTTCAGTAAAACGATCCAATTCCTGTTTTGCTTCACTTTCGGTAGGTTCTACCATAAGAGTGCTGTGAACAGGGAATGAAACTGTAGGAGCATGGTATCCATAATCCATCAGTCGTTTTGCTATGTCAATTTCATTTACATGAGCGATATCTTTAAACTTATGGCAGTCTAATATCATTTCATGTGCAACAAAACCATTAGTGCCGGTATAAAGTATATCATAATAATTTTTGAGTTTGGCTGCCATGTAGTTTGCATTTAATATGGCATATTTGGTTGCATTGGTAAGACCTTCGCTTCCCATCATTACAACATATGCATGCGAAATAAGAAGTACGAGCGGACTGCCAAACGGAGCAGCAGCAACTGCCGGAACGCCATTTTTACCACCTGTTTCAACAACCGGATGTTGAGGCAAAAATTCTGCTAATTCTTTGCGGACTAAAATGGGACCTACACCGGGACCACCACCGCCGTGAGGAATTGCGAAAGTTTTGTGGAGATTTAAATGGCAAACATCAGCGTTAATATCAGCCGGGCTGGTAAGACCAACCTGTGCATTCATATTGGCACCGTCCATGTAAACCAAACCGCCATTCTGATGAATGATAGCTGTAATATCTTTAATGGCTTCTTCGAAAACTCCGTGAGTTGAAGGGTAGGTTACCATCAAACCGGCCAGATTATCTTTATGTTGTTCAGCTTTTGCTTTTAAATCAGCAACTTCAATATTTCCTTGTTTGTCGCAGTTTACAACAACAATGTCCATTCCTGCCATAGCAGCACTTGCAGGATTGGTTCCATGTGCTGACGAAGGAATTAACATTACAGTTCTGTTACTGTGACCATTTTTTTCGTGATATTTGCTGATTACCATTAATCCTGCATATTCACCTGCAGCACCAGAATTAGGCTGGAAACTGATAGCCTCAAAACCGGTGATTTCTTTCAGATAATTACCGAGTTCTTCAATTATGGTATAATATCCTTCAGCTTGGTCTTTCGGTACAAATGGATGAACGTCGCCGAATTCGGGGAAGCTTAACGCAAGCATTTCTGAAGCGGCATTGAGTTTCATGGTACATGAACCTAATGAAATCATGCTATGTGTCAATGAAATATCTTTACGTTCGAGTTTTTTAATGTAGCGCATCATTTCCGATTCAGAACGATATGCATTGAAAATATGCTGCTTTAAAAGACTTTCTGTTCTTGTACAGGGAATATAAATTTTTGAGCTTAAAGTTAAAGCAGAGAAGTTTTTATTATTTGCTTTTGCAAAAATTTCAGCCAGGTCGTTAACATCTTCTGTTGAGGTTAATTCATCCAATGAAATACGAACAATATTTCCTGATAAATAACCTAAGTTGATTTCTTTTGCTAAAGCCAGTTTTTTTATTTCTTCAGCTCTTACATTTGAAGGTAAATGGATGGTTAAGGTATCAAAAAAGGTATTATTGGTGTTATAACCGTTTTGAACTAAACTTTCGTGCAATGTAGCAGTTAGCTGATGTGTTTTCTGAGCGATTTTTTTGATGCCGTCATAACCATGATATACAACGTACATACCAGCCATTGTGGCAAGTAAAGCCTGTGCTGTACATATATTAGAAGTAGCTCTTTCACGTTTAATATGCTGTTCGCGCGTTTGCAATGCCATTCTTAATGCAGGACGTTCTTTGGAATCTTTTGAAACGCCTATGATTCTTCCCGGCATATTGCGCTTAAATTCTTCTTTTGAAGCAAAATAAGCAGCATGAGGTCCTCCAAATCCCATGGGAATTCCAAAACGTTGGGTTGAGCCGAAAACAATATCAGCGCCCCATTCTCCGGGAGCAGCAAGAATAGTTAAACTTAAAATATCAGCAGCAACGGCTAACATTTGATTTTTCTGATGTA
>CAZDUU010000343.1:0-3359 GCA_964508675.1 uncultured Bacteroidales bacterium
TCGCAGATTCCTGTGTTACTGTAACAGCTCCGTAGGTTTGAGTAAATGAATTCGGATTTTGCCATCCGTCAGGGTTTCCTGAAGTCCAGTTTTCAAAATCAGGATTTGGAATGGTTTGACTAAAGCCATAAAAAGATATTAATATGAATACTGAAAGTAAAAAGTTTTTCATAAACATAGTTTTTTCAAAAGTAGTAATAATATTTATTAGTTATCCACTATGGTTTAAATAAATCCAAATAAATGGGATAATGGTCACTAAAACCACCATTATACTTAAATCCCACAAAAGTTCTGAAAGGTTTCACTCCCACAAAAGCTTCATCTTTTTCTGAAAGGAAATCAGCATTAAAGGTCTTGGCATTATCAGGAGTTGTATAAATTGAATTTGTTTTCGTCAGCAAAGAACCTGAAACAATTATCTGGTCAATCAAACCCCATTGTCCCTGGTATTTCAGACTTCCCATGCATTTTACTTCTTTCATATACCAGGCAAGGTTATACAATTCTCCAGGTTGAGGGTTATGATATTTGGTCTGTGCACGCAGCACATCTGTTATGCTGGCATTATCAGGTTCGTCATTAAAGTCACCCATAATGATAATATTTGCATTCCAATTAGTTCTGAATACAGAATCAACTCTCGATCTCAAAATACTGGCTACAAACTGCCTATTTCTATCGGATTCACTTTGCCCACCTAATCTTGACGGCCAATGATTCAGAAAAATATGAAGAGTATCTTCAAAATGTGTGACTCCTTTTACATACATAATATCACGGGTAGTTTTTGTTGTATCCCATGGAAATTGTACTTTATAAAAAGTCTGGCTTAGAACCCTGAATTTTTCTTTTCTATAAATCAGGGCAACATCAATTCCTCTTGCATCCGGTGATTCTTTATGCACAAGCCCATAGTTTCTCCATTTGAGAGGTGTGCTTTTTAACAGGTCTTCCATTACAAACCGATTTTCTACCTCGTAGAAACCTACAATTTCAGGCAGTTCCCAACCACCTATCGCTGAAATAACTTTATAAATCTTTTTTTGTTTGTCTTTGTACTTTTCCCAAGTCCAATGTCTTGCTCCGGTTGGTGTAAATTCATCATCCTGTGTCAATGAATCATTGAAAGGGTCAAAATAATTTTCTAAATTATAAGATACAATCCTAAAAAAGCCCCTGTTATCAACATAATCATTTTTCTGTGTATTCTGAACAACAGCATTTTTATTACCTGAACAGGACCATAAAAATAAAGAGCCTAAAATTAATATCGGAATAAAAAGCTTAGTCATATTGTTTTATAAGTTCACCATTGATATAAACAGATTGTATCACGTGGTCTCCAAAACTGTATGGTAAAAATTCGTATGAAGAAATACGTTTTGATATTATAAAATTAGCTGCTTTTCCTATAGAAATACTTCCATGTGTATCAGAAACTCCCATTGCATAAGCAGAGTTTATTGTGCATGCATTTATTGCTTCCTCAGGCAATAACTTATAGCGTATGCATGCCATGGCTACTACCAAATTCATATTTCCCGAAGGTGATGAACCCGGATTATAATCTGATGCAAAAGCTACAGGTAATCCTTCATCAATCATCTTACGGGCTGGAGCTAATGGCATATTCAGAAAGAAAGCAGCTCCGGGCAATACTGTCGGCATAGTATCCGATTCGAGAAGCAATTTAATGTCTTCATCGCTGGTATATTCAATATGATCAACTGAAAGTGCACCATATTTTACTCCGACTTCGATTCCTCCTGAATTATCTAACTCGTTGGCATGAATTTTTGCTCTCAATCCGTGTTTCATACCTGCCATTAAAATTCGCTCAGTATGGTCGGGTGTAAAGAAACCTTTATCACAAAAAACATCGATATAATCGGCTAAATCTTCAGCAGCAATCACCGGAAGCATTTCATTAATTACGATATCAACATATTCGTCAGGATTTTCTCTGTACTGTAAAGGAATGGTGTGAGCTCCGAGGAAAGTAGCTTTAATTTTAATAGGAAATGTATCTTTTAAACGGCGAATAACGCGCAACATTTTAATTTCAGCTTCGGGAGTTAATCCATAACCGCTTTTAATTTCAACGGCACCGGTTCCCAATACCATAATTTCTTTTATTCTTTTCGAAGCCTGTTCAAATAATTCATCCTCAGAAGTCTGTTGCAATAATGCAGCACTATTGATAATTCCTCCACCACGTTTTGCAATTTCTTCGTATGAAAGACCTTTAATTTTATCAACAAATTCTTTCTCGCGACTACCGGCATAAACAATATGAGTATGCGAATCGCACCATGTTGGTAAAATCATTTTATCGGTTGCATCAATAATTTTTTCAGACATGGTAAAATATCTTTCTCTACCTGAAGATAAATCTTCCATTTTTCCAAAGTCCCGGATTCTGCCAGATTCTATATAAAGAAATGCATTTTTTATTACAGGTAACTTTGCCATTTGTTTACCTGCCACATAAGACTTTGATTTAGCTTCTGCCTGAATAAGTTGCTTGATATTAATTATAAGAAAATTCATAACTTCGGTTTAACAAACAAATGTACAAAAATATGCTTAAACAAAAATTATTGATGTAATATTTTTAAACTCTTTGTCCCGCCTTTCATACTACAATTAACTAAATACAGGCCATTAGCCACAACCGGCGTGTGTAATGAAATGTAATATCTGTCGTTGGACAGGACTACGGATGAAGTGCTGAGTTTACGTCCAAAAAAATCGTATATGCTAATATCCATTTTTCCCGAACACTCACCCTGAATGTTAAGTATCAATTCATTACCAGCCCAGGAAACAGGAATAATTTTAAAATCATCAAAACCAGCATCATGAAAACCGATTACCGGAGTTTGCTGAACAGCCAGTTTTAAAGTTACAGGTAAGTGATCAGACATATTATATAATGCGGATAAAACTGTTGATGGAACTGAAATATTCTGATTATAATTCACGCTTTTATTTAAGTGGTTTCCATCCTGACCAATTACTTTATATGAACCGGGCACATAACTCATCTTATACAAATTATTCATAATGGAAAAAGAAGCCAGAATAAAATCAAAGCGATCGTCCAGGCCTCCTCCGGCAGTACAGTTATTTGAATTTTGTTGAGCAGCTTGTGAATGATACATTGCATAAGTTGCATCATCATGCCATGTCCCTAATTTATTTGCAGGGTCGTAAAAACGCACATTGGTGTTACTGTAATTAATGAAATTTTGAAAACAGGTTTCAGTACTGCTCTGAACATTAAAGTCGCCCATTACTATTGTATTTTTGCTATTTCCAAGGCTGTTTAAATAATCCATAATAACGGATGTTTC
>CAZDUU010000344.1:0-3350 GCA_964508675.1 uncultured Bacteroidales bacterium
CCTGCCACGAGACCCCAGAGTGGAACCCCTACCTCGGCAATGATTATCTATACACAGACCATGAAATCTACTTCAGCTGGTTTTAAATATATGATAGCTTCTTCCATTATTTCAGGTTTACTGCTCCTGGGAATCGTCTTCGCCTACACCTTTGGGGGAACACTTAAAATTGATTTCATGGGGAATATACAAATGGTGAAAGGCGGTTTTATAGCTTTATTCCTTATATTAATTGCTTTGATACTTGAAAGTAAACCTTTCTTGGCTAATGGTTGGGCAATTGATATGTACGACTCGTCTAATCATGCTGTAGGAGCTATGTTTTCTGCAATATCTGCTCCGGCAATTATTTACGTTATTTATAAAATATTACCCATTATTCCGACTACATGGCACACCATTATAGGTTTGTTGGGAGTTGTGACTTTTATAGGTTCTAATTTTGTTGGAATCCGCCAGACACAGGTTCGTCGTATGTTGGGATATTCATCTGTAGCACAAGCCGGGTTACTTTTAACAGTAGTATCAATAAGCGAATATTTGGGCGATAAATTTATGTTCATAGCTTTAGGATTACTACTGACAAATTTCTTTGCAAAGGCAGGTTTATTCTGGTTAGGTGGTGTGGTTGGTTCCGATAATTTTAAAGATTGGACCTTATTGCGTTCAAAACCGATAATGTTCTTACTTTTTGGGATGTTTATTTTTGCTTTGGCAGGATTTCCTCCATTCCCCGCATTTTTTGCAAAATGGGATTTGATTATGCAATTGGCAGCTTCAGACGGTTGGTGGTGGATTGGCTTAATTTTGATAGGAAGTGTATTTGAATTGGTTTACCTGACACGTTGGTTTAATGCTGCATTCCGTCAGGAGGAAACTGTTCCCGAAACATATCATTGTACTTGGAATAAAAGAATTGCAATTTTATTGCTGGGAGCAGGATTTTTGGTAGTTACGGCGTTATTCATTAATTATTTACACTTTGATTTTATGTTAGTTGTACTTCCAATTGTAGTAATCGCTGCATTATTTGTGTTGGATGTACTTCCTGCATTTGTAAAGAACGCATTGACCATTGCCTTTATAGCTTTCTATGCCTGGAAAATGTATCCGATGATTGAAGGTGACTGGTTGAAAATGTTGTTTGCTGCAATATTCTTAATCGGTGGTGTGCTGACATTGATACCCGGCTTTAGTTATAAAGGCAAACGTATGGGATTTTATCCATTTGCCGCGATGACTATTTTAGGATTATTTATGCTCGTTTCTGCAAAATCGAACCTTGTTTTCTTTATGGGATGGGAAATGATGGCATTGGGTTCATTTATTATGATTTTAAGAGGTAAGAATGCAGAGTTTCCAGCTTTCAGGTATTTAATGTTCTCGGCAGGCGGAGCTTATTTATTGTTGGCTGCTTTCGCTGTAATTAGCGCTTTTGCTAGCGGAATTTATTTTGCCGAAATAACAGGACATTTTACACATATTAGTATTGCTTTCTCTCTATTGATACTGGCGTTTTTTACAAAAACAGCTGCTATCGGTTTGCATATCTGGATTCCGGGAGCATATTCAGAATCAGAAGATGACTCAACACCTTTGGTTTCGGGGGTGTTGATTAATGCTGGTGTTTTAGGACTTGTTCTTACGGTCTTTGCATTTGGAAGAATTAGTGTAGAACATGTCAGTTTATATTACTGGTTGGGTTGGATTGGTGCATTGACAGCGGTTGCCGGTAATATGCTTGCCATTTACGAGGAAGACATGAAACGTTTGATTGCGTATTCAAGTATGGCTGCCATGGGATATATCATTTTTGCTTTAGCAATTAACACCCAATTAGGTATTTTAATCGCACTTTATTACACAGCTATACATTTCCTATATAAGACTTTACTATTCGTTTCATCAGCAGGAGTTGCATACAGAACCAAAACACATTTGATGTACCAGATGGGTGGTTTAATAAAGACAATGCCTATTTCTTTTATAGCCGTTCTGATTGGAATTATTACGTCTGCCGGCATGCCTCCTTTAGCTGGTTTTGCCGGGAAATGGATGTTTTACAATGCTGTGGTGATGAAAGGCTGGTACTTGCAGGGTTTAATGGTATTCTTCTCCGGAATAGTTGCATTCTTATATTTATATAAATTCATTGCATCTGTTTTCCTGGGTCAGATAAAAGATAACCTTCGCAGAGTAAAAGAAGCTCCCGTTTGGTTCCTGATTCCACAAGTGATATTGATAATAGGTATAATAGTTCTATCTGTTCAGCCGAATCTGATTTTAAAGCCATTGGCAAGTATTATTCCGGCAAAAATCGTAGGTGAGCCGTTGCAGTGGGATGGAAACCTGGCTTACACTTCATTTGGCTACTGGAATGCCTACTCCATTATGACCATAGTAATTACAATGTTTGTAATTCTCTTTATGTGGTTGTTTATTAACAGTCGTAAGGCTCAGAAAGTAAAACAGTTTAATATTGTTTTTGCTGCTGAACGTCCTTTCAGACCAGAAACAACACATGTTTCGTATAATATGTTCGCCGGATACAACAAGGCTTTGGGCTTTATGGTTCACCCGTTGGCTTCAAAATTCTGGGCAGGGCTTTCTAACTTGTGCGAAGCTGTTGCAGATAAAGTTCGTTCTTGGTACAATGGTGACGGGCAAGTATATGCCATTCATCTGTTAGTATATGCATTAATTGTTTATTTAAGCTTATTTGGAGGAAATATCCTATGACATTCGATTGGACAAAATTGCTTTATACTTTATTAGGACTATTTATAGTTCTTAACTGGGGTTTGCTTCAGTATGGAGTTGTTCGCAGAATTACAGCTCGCGTTGCAAAGCGTATAGGTATGCCTGTGTATCAGCCTTATATCGACCTGATTAAGACATACAGCATCCGAAGCCAGATTACACATGGTGTGATGTATTACCTTGGACCCGTTTTCCGTTTGGCCGGAGGTCTTGGAATCTTTCTCTTTATGCCCTTGGTTTACGGCTCCAACTTCAGTAATTATTCTTTTGCAGGCGATGTAATCCTTATTCTTTATTTCATGTTTTTTGGAATGCTCGGAATGGCATTAGGTGCAAGCGAGGGAGGACATCCGTATTCGTTCATTGGTATCAGCAGAGGTTTATCTCAGTTTACCACGATTGAAGTTCCATTTACTATTGCAGTTATAGCAATTGCAGCCCAGCATCATACTTTCTCAGTTTCGGGAATTGTAGAAGCTCAACAGGGTGGATTTTTGCATTGGAACTTATTTACTAATCCTTTTGCTACAGCTGCAGCTATGTTAGCATTTTTAGGTATGATGGGTGCTTCACCTTTCAACGTGGTTCAG
>CAZDUU010000345.1:0-3348 GCA_964508675.1 uncultured Bacteroidales bacterium
GCGAGGGGGAATTGTTAATGTTACCGCACGGATTGCAAATCCGCGCGAGCGGGGGCCGGATTGGCTTTGCCGAACTCCCTTCGGTCGGTTGCAAATCCGCGCGAGCGGGGGCGGAGATTGACCAGAATATTTAAGGTTAAATCGCCTGTAACAGGAGAAACAAAGCTAATTACCGAAGCAGAAATCATTGCACTTGAAAAAATTAGACCAACAGGAGCAAAAAATAGTTATATTAGCGCAACCGAAATTGCAACAAAGGCAAAAAAAATTAAACCAGTTGTCAGAAGTGATGTTGCTAAAAAAGTTGATGATTATATAAGTACAACGAGTACCAATTTACGAGGAAAAATTGGGGAAGAAATTGCTGAGGAATTGATAAAAGATATGGATGGGTTTACTATTTATCCTTGTAAACTTAATGGTGCTGATAATGGTTTTGATGTGGTGGCTATAAAAGGATCTTTAGACAATCCAATAGAAATCCGTTTAATTGAAAGCAAATCAATGAATAATAATGCAATTAGTCTGGATATTACAACTTCAAAAGGAACGCAGATGAGTGACGAATGGATTAATGCAACCATCGAACAAATGCAAAATTCTACAGATGCTAATCTTAAAGCAATTGGAAATTTGTTATCTGACAACAGGCATTTAATTCAGAAATTTGTCACTTCCATTGATAAGGATGCCAAGCAAATAGTTATTATCAAACTTAATGACTTCTAAAATGGCTAAAAACATAGAACATCTAAAAAGTTTATATGCAGATTTTTTATCAAGGGAGAGAAAAAAACTTGACCTAATTAAGGATAAAAATATTAGGAAATATCATATTGGTTTTCTTCAGTGGATTAACCAAGATTTAGCTCTCTACTCCATGTATATAGAATATGATTTTCTTAAAGCCCGTCAATATTTTAGCAAAGCTGCAATTACTGGCGAATACATGGTACGCATGTATGATGAACTTCTGCACACCAGCATATACAAAATATGTTATGCTCTTTTAAGCGACAACAGCAAGGTTATAGAACATTATAAGGATTTAAAAAACACAAAGTGGGACGAAAATTTTCTGGGTTACCAGTTTAATACAGCCATACAAAGTGTTTTAAAAGATGATACAGTAATGTTAGAAAAACAGATAGAGGGTTTAAAAAAATCGGTTACTAAAACACGTCCGAGGGGGGCAAAGGCATTTGCAGGATGTGTTGACGTATTTGAGGGGCTATTAAATGAAGATAAAACCCAGATAAAAAGAGGCATAAACGAACTAGTAAGAACTATTGGCAAGAGAGATGAATTAACCCTGGTAAGAGATTATTTTTCTATAGAAACCACTGCATTAGCCAAACTTGCATGGCGTAAAGGTTATGAAATCAATATTGAAAGTAGCTTTGTTCCAAAAGAAATGTTACCAATAAAAGTATTGCCAGATTATCCGGGATATGATTTTTTTAAGGAAATAGGTTATTAGTTTAAATAAAGTTTTTTATAAAAATTCCAATAGTTTTACTGATTAATAATATACTCATTTTCACATCCGTCCAAAATAAAATTTTGTAGATAAAAAATGGGAGTTGGAAATATCCCCGTTAAGAGATAGTTTTACATTGACCCAAAAACCAACACCCCGCTCGCGCGGATTTGCAATCCGTGCGGTAATATTGCTCCTGCGCTAGCACAATAGTTGTAATTTTTTTTCTTAAATTTGGGAAAACAGCAAGTGCATGTCGGACAGGTACAAAATTATGGACAATGAGGCCGCCTATTTTGTAACGCTTACCACGGTGGGCTGGGTTGATGTATTCACAAGGCTCAACCAGAAGTTGGCGCTGGTGAACTCCATTAAATACTGCCAGCAGCACAAGGGGCTGGTTGTTTTTGCATGGTGTCTAATGCCCAGTCATCTGCATATGCTCTGCAAGGCGGAGCAACCGGGAGGCCTATCAGCTTTACTGCGCGATTTCAAAAAATTTACGTCCAAGCAAGTTGTTAGGCTAGCCATGGAGGAACCCGAGAGCCGAAGGGAATGGATGCTAAACCTTTTCAGCGATTCATGCGCACATCTAAAAAAGGGGCAGGATTTCAAGGTTTGGCAGGACGGGAACCATGCCGTGGAGGTATTCAGTAACCAGTTTATCTATGAGAAGTTGGAGTATATCCATAATAACCCAGTGGTGGAGATGATTGTAGCCAACCCGTGGGATTACCTTTTTAGTTCCGCACGGAACTACGCGGACATGGAAAGCCTACTGGATGTTATTACCATTGATTCTCGGTTGATAACGTACAGTTAGTTTGGTATAAGAATTGTTAATGTTACCGCACGGATTGCAAATCCGCGCGAGCGGGGGTGTAGTAAAGCGTAAGAAGTACTTGTCAGGGACTACAAGTCCGCGCCAGCGAGGGGTACAAATATTGGTAATGGGATTACCATCATTTTGACCTGGATAAAAGATGAAAATGATATATCGAATATTATTGCTCATGAAATAGCCCCCGCTCGCGCGGATGTTACTAAATAAAATTAGACCAATAATTAAAAAATAAAAATATGAGAACTTTAACAATAACATTATCATTAGTCTTGAGTGTATATTATTCATGTGCACAAAAGACAGAAAAAACAAAACAATTTTTTGAAAAAATAGTTTCTCAGAAGCCATATGATAAAATTTTACAAGATATAAAAGTTGTCATAAAAGACAAAGACATAGAAGATATTCAGATAGAGAAATATAATTTAAAAAGAGTTTATAATAACTTAGATTTTAATAAAGATGGAAATAACGATTTAATGCTTTATATTGATAAGAATGTTAGTGAAGATGATAAATTTAAAGCAAAAGAAGCTTCAAATTATAAATATAGAATTTTGCTGCTATTAATTTTTAATAAAGCCAATGAATATATTTTACAAAATATATTTATTAGTTTATTAAATCAAAATACCGAAGGATTGTTTTGTAATAGCCTTAAAATTGAAGTTATATCAGATAATCTATACATTAAAGAATTTGGTAGACAAATTGATACAGATTGGGCTACAGAAATGATTTTTAGTTATAATAAATCAATGAATAATTGGTTTTTGAAGAAATGTGCAATATATAAGGCAGAAATAACGTCAGATGAAGAAAAATTAATAAAACAGATTAAAGAACATGATATAAATGAAATTATACCTATTGATTCTGTGAGTTATTATAAATATTTTCCATTTGGATTTTCTGATGATGTTTATTAAAAAGATTACATTAATGCTAATTAAAAAAATATTAAAATTAATCACATCCGTCCAAAATAAAATTTTGTAGATAAAAAATGGGAGTTGGAAATATC
>CAZDUU010000346.1:0-3348 GCA_964508675.1 uncultured Bacteroidales bacterium
AATGAACAAACCGTCCTGCATAAGTGCCTGGTTGATATTATTTAACTCATCGAGATAATGCTCAGTTGCTTTTCCAAAATACTTAAAAACCAGTTCAGGAAACTGCTTCATTGCTTCTAGAAGACTTCCGGTAATGATGCCACTTGATTGTTTTGATAATTTACTTTGTTGGTCGTTTTCGTAAAACCATCCATTTACCAATACAATTAATTGTGTGTCAAGTGTTGGAACATCACATTTGAATACTTCGCTGATGTTCAGGTGTTCGTGTTTTGAATAAGCAAAATGCTGATATTTTGAAGTATAATGCTGTTCTATGGTAGTGTATTTATAATTTTCATTTTTTTTATTTGGAAGTCCTTGCTTTGCAAAATTTTCAGCCCCTGTTTTATATGAAGAAATGAGTTCCTGGGGGATACCGCTAAGAGATCCCTGAAGATTATCAATGGCTTTCTGAATATTTTCGTTTGCAATATTTTGAATAAGATTTGTTGACATAGTAACTTAAATTTGATGTTCTTTCTTTATCCAATCGTACCCTTTTTCTTCCAGTTCAAGTGCAAGCTCTTTTCCTGCAGTCTTTACAATCTGACCATTGTATAATACATGAACAATATCCGGAACGATGTAATCGAGTAACCGCTGGTAGTGAGTAATAACGATATAAGCATTGTCCGGGCGTTTTAATTTATTTACCCCATTTGCGACTATCCTGAGCGCATCAATATCAAGTCCGCTGTCGGTTTCATCAAGAATTGCAAGGTTGGGCTCGAGCATTGCCATCTGGAAAATTTCGTTTTTCTTTTTTTCGCCACCTGAAAAGCCTTCGTTCACTGAGCGATTGGTAAGTTGTGTGTCAATTTCAACCAATTCTTTCTTTTCGCGCATGTATTTCAGAAAATCTGAGGAAGAAAGCTGCTGCATGTTTCTATATTTACGCATTTCATTTACAGCTGTCCTCATAAAAGACACCATGCTTACTCCCGGGATTTCAACAGGATACTGAAATCCTAAGAATATTCCCATTCGCGCACGTTCTTCGGGTGATAGCTCTGTGAGGTTTTTACCCATAAAAGTTACTTCACCGCCCGTGATTTCGACATAATCTCTTCCTGCTAATACAGAGGCAAGCGTGCTTTTTCCCGAACCATTGGGACCCATTATTGCATGAACTTCGCCGGGTTTTACTTCCAGATTGATACCTTTTAAAATGGGTTTTCCGTTTATCTGGGCTTTAAGGTTTTTTATCTTTAACATATTCTTAATTTAACTTATTATTTTTAACATTTACCGCGAAGACTTTTGTCTTCTTAGTTCTGATTTCTTAATTCTATATTCTGAATTTTACTTTCAACTTTATATTTTTACCTTAGTTTTATCCTACGCTGTTTTCCAACGAAATTTGAAGGAGTTTTTGAGCTTCCACAGCAAATTCCATTGGCAATTGGTTCAATACTTCGCGGGCATAACCATTTACGATTAATCCTACTGCATCTTCCGTGCTGATTCCTCGCTGATTGCAATAAAAAATCTGATCTTCGCCGATTCGTGAGGTAGTTGCTTCGTGTTCAGCAACAGCGGTTTGGTTGTCAATTTCTATATAGGGGAATGTGTGTGCGCCACATCTTTCACTCATTAGCATGGAATCGCATTGTGTAAAGTTTCTGGCGTTTTCGGCATTTTTCATGATTTTTACCAGTCTACGATAACTGTTCTGGCTTTGTCCGGCTGAAATACCTTTTGAGATGATTCTACTACGTGTATTTTTGCCAATATGAATCATTTTGGTACCGGTATCAGCTTGTTGGAAATTATTGGTAACAGCAACTGAGTAGAATTCCGCAACCGAGTTGTCTCCTTTTAAAATGCAGCTCGGGTATTTCCATGTAATAGCAGAACCTGTTTCGACCTGTGTCCAGGAAATTTTTGCATTTTCTTCTTTACAGATTCCTCTTTTGGTTACGAAGTTATAAATACCGCCTTTTCCATTTTTATCGCCCGGATACCAGTTTTGAACCGTTGAGTATTTTATTTCGGCATTTTTCATTGCAACAAGCTCAACAACAGCAGCGTGAAGCTGGTTTTCATCACGCATGGGAGCTGTACAGCCTTCAAGATAACTTACATATGCATCGTCGTCGGCAATAATCAATGTGCGTTCAAACTGGCCGGTATTGGCTGCATTGATTCTGAAATAAGTAGAAAGTTCCATTGGGCAGCGAACTCCTTTTGGAATATAAATAAAAGAACCATCGCTGAAGACAGCAGAATTGAGCGCTGTAAAATAATTATCAGTATAAGGAACAACTGAACCAAGATATTTTTTTATAAGGTCGGGATGCTCGCGAATGGCTTCACTCATTGAACAAAAAATAATACCCAGATTTGCCAGGTTTTCTTTAAATGTAGTTTTTACCGAAACACTATCCATGACGGCATCCACCGCAACCCCGGAAAGTTGTTTTTGTTCCTCCAAAGGAATGCCGAGCTTGTCAAAGGTCTTTTTTAGCTCAGGGTCAATCTCTTCAAGTGATTCAACAGTAGCTTTCTGTTTGGGAGCTGCGTAATAAATGATGTCCTGGAAATTGATTTCCGGAATGGTTAAGTGTGCCCACTTGGGCATTTCCATCTTTTTCCAATATTCAAAAGATTTTAGCCGCCATTCAAGCATAAAATCCGGTTCACCTTTTCTTTTAGACAGTTCCCTTATAACTTCTTCGTTTAACCCTTTGGGAAACGTTTCGGTTTCAATATCTGTCACAAAGCCGTACTTGTATTCCGATTGGGTCAAGTCATTCAATATATTTTCATTTTCCATAAAGTCGGGAAATATTTTTCTGCAAATTTAATTAGAATATTTCTAAATAAAAAAGAAATATCGTTAATAAATACAAAAATACTTAAATTGATGTCACAAAAAAATAACAAATAAATTAAGTTTGTGTTTATAATGATGAAAATATTTCCTAAAAAATATTTAACGATTAATTTGGAATTGTTTAAAACTTTTATTTTTTGTACCTTTGCAAAATTGTTTTTATTCGCTCTTTAAACATGGAAAAAGAAAAGATTCTATTTGTTACACAAGAAATTATACCTTATTTACCGGAAAACAAACTTTCAAACATTGGACGATTCTTACCTCAAGGCATGCAAGAGCGTGGCTGTGAAATAAGAACCTTTATGCCTCGTTTTGGCAATATCAATGAGCGTCGCAACCAGCTTCATGAGGTTATTCGCCTTTCCGGTATGAATATGGTGATTTACAACACCGACCACCCACTGATTATCAAAGTTGCTTCGATACAATCGGCCAGAATGCAGGTTTACTTTATTGATAATGACGAT
>CAZDUU010000347.1:0-3334 GCA_964508675.1 uncultured Bacteroidales bacterium
CTGCCTGCGTTCTTTCATTATCTTTACTGATAATGTGAAGCAAAACTATTTCCCTGTTCAGATATTTAGATACAATTATTGCATGTTGGAATGCATATTCTGCTTTTTCGGTAAAATCAACCGGAACTAATATTGACTTTGCAGGAATTTCCATAGTATTTTGTATTGAGAAATATTATGCGAATTTATACGATTTTTTTGAATAAGACGAAAAAAAATAAAAAATGTTGCACAAATTTTTAATCTTTTTCTGGTTTTTCCTTCAAAAAGTCTATTTTTGCGAATAATTCATCAGGTTTAAAGAAATGAAATATATAGCAGCAATACTTTTTTCATTATTATCACTTCATTTATCGGCGCAATTTGAAACGGACAGTACTCAGTTAAATAACCTTAAAGAAGAAAATTATAAAAATGTTTCGTTGCAACTTAACTCTAATCTGTTTCTTCGTAATAATGAATATTTCAACAACTTATATAGCGGAATAACATTTATTGGTGCCAATATTAACCCTTCTTTAAAATTAACTTTTAATCAACAAATATCATTTTCAACAGGCTGGTATATAAGAACATATAACAGCAAAGATAATCTTACAATAAATGAACTCTGGTACCGGCTTCATTATAGATTCAATAAAAATCTGCAATTGCTGATGGGAAACATATTGGGATATGAGAACCATCACTTAATCGAGCCTGTTCTTTCTCAGGACTTTGCGTATTTAAATCCACCCGAAAAGGGATTGCAGTTTCTATATAATACCCCAAATTATGACGCAGACTTGTGGATAAACTGGCAAAAATTTATTTTACCCGGAGATGATTATAAAGAAGAGTTTCTGCTGGGGTATAGTTCAAAAATCAAATTACTGAACGATAGTCATAAAATAGGCTTGAGCATCCCTTCTGACTTTCTTGCAAAACACAAAGGTGGTCAGATGGACAGTCAAGGAATTCCCATGCAGACATTTTTTAATTGGGCAGTTGGTATTGATTTGTCGTATCATTTAAAAAAGAATAGTAAATTTGGATTTGAAAGCTATTATGTTCAGTTTAATGATGCTTCTGATCATAATTTGCTTCAATACATTAATGGATATGGTATTTATTCAAATTTTTATTTAAAAAACAGGTTATTGGATGCATACATAGGATTTTGGCGAGGAGAATTTTACTACTCACCTGTTGGAGAACCCTTGTTTCAATCCCTTTCTACAAAATATATTGCTTACAATGAGTCGTTCAAACAGCTTATACTATTCAAGATTCAATATAAAAACAGGATTATTGAAAATGCTCCTCTTTATTTACGCTTTGAAAGTTATTACGACCCGGACAGAGGAAGCTTTGATTTTTCCTACAGCCTTTTAATAAATATTGCTGAAAAAATAAACCTTATGAAACTTCCTACATACGAATAACAGCACCTACTTCTTTCTCATAGGCCTTCATCAGTTTATCCATATTTGAGTTAATCTCATCGTCAGATAATGTTCTTTCTGAGGATTGAAGGATATAACTTAAAGCATATGATTTTTTACCTTTCTCAATATTTTGCCCTTCGTACACATCGAACAAGTTAACCTGTTTTAACAAGTTCCCGCATGTTTTATGTGCGATAGCTTTAAGTTGCTCATATTTTACGGATTTATCCAAAATCATAGCAAGATCTCTTTTTACAGCAGGATATTTTGGCAAATCCATGAATGTAATATGCTTTTCAGTAGCCAGTTTTAATAATGTTTCCCATTTAAATTCAGAGTAATAAATGTCTTGTTTAATGTCTAATCTGTTTAACACTTTACTACTTAATTTGCCGAAAGAGACTAATAATGAATTTTTATAGTAATAATTCAATCCGAGTGTGTATATCTGTGAAAGAGAATCATCCATTGATGTGGGCTCAATATTCATTCTTTTCAATATACCATCTACCCATCGTTTCATATAATAAAAAGAGCTTTCATCCGATTTTAATATCCAGGATTGTGGCTCTTTATTGCCTGTTACGAATAACGAAAGATAACTTTCTTCTATGTAATTTTTTACTTCCGAGTTTTCTTTCTGATTAGGTAAAACATAGCATTTGCCCAATTCAAACATTTTCACGTCAGTTATTTGCCTGTTCAGGTTGTATGAAACAGATTCAAGGCCCGAATATAAAAGTGTCTGGCGCATTACAGCCAAGTCCTGACTTAATGGATTGAGCAAATGAACGCAATTATCGATGGGATAAACAGCATTATCTTTATAATAGCTTGTTTTTGTAAGCGAATTAGTCATTATTTCATAAAAGCCATTGTTTGTGAGCAAATCAGAAATATGATTGTACCATTTTTCAGTTTTAATTGTATTTGAGTAATTTAAATTTGAATTCAATTTGTCAGAAATCTCAACTTCATTAAATCCATAAATTCTCAATATTTCTTCTACAACATCAATAGGTCTGGTAACATCAACACGGTAAGTAGGAATATCTAAAAGAAGGCTTTTTTCTTTTTCAGCTATAATTGTAATTTCGAGTGAGCGCAATATTTCTTTGATAATATCTTTCGAAATAGGCTTTCCAATAACTTCTTCAACAAATGAATAATCCAACTCCAATGTTACATCTTTTATTTTTGTATTGTACACATCAATAATTTCAGATGAAATAGTACCTCCGGCTAATTCCTGAATCAATAGTGCAGCTCTTTTCAAAGCGTAAATCGTAATATTGGGATCCGCTCCTCTTTCAAATCTGAACGAACTGTCTGTTGATAATCCATGTCTGCGTGCAGTTTTGCGAACAAATACTGGGTTAAAATAAGCACTTTCAATAAACACGGCTTTTGTATTTTCGGTGACTCCGCTTTTTAGACCACCAAAAACACCTGCAATACACATGGGCTCTGATTCATTGCAAATCATCAAATCTTCAGAAGACAGTTTTCTTTCAACTCCGTCTAATGTTACAAATAGTGTCTCATCAGGATATGTTTTTACAATAACCTTATTGCCTTTTATCTGATCGTAGTCAAATGCATGTAACGGGTGTCCAATTTCCTGTAAAACATAATTGGTAATATCTACTACATTATTAATTGGTCTTAAATCAATTGCTTTTAAATAATTCTTAAGCCATTCAGGCGATGGCTTAATTTCAATTCCTGAAATTACTATTCCGCTATATCTCGGACAGGCTTCCGGATTTTCAACAATCACTTCGATCTGAGATGCTGCATTTTTTACATTAAAAACATCTACTTTCGGTTTTTCTAACACAACAGGAGAATGATGCTGTAAATAAGCTGCCAAATCACGTGCTACTCCAAAATGTGAAGCTGCATCA
>CAZDUU010000348.1:0-3301 GCA_964508675.1 uncultured Bacteroidales bacterium
GAAAAATAGTTGCAGTGGTTATTAAGTCTGACCTTTTCTTCAGTAATATCCAGTTTTTCCAAATAATAGATTAATTCTTGCTCAAAACGGTTACTGTCAAAATTTTGTGAGTTTGAAAAATCTGCCAGACTTTTTTGTATCCTTTGTTTAATAGACTCAATCCTGCTGTTTTCAAACGGAGTAATTTGATCAATTTGAGATTGAATGAATAATGTCCGATGGCAGATATCTTTAATAAGTATATTCCCTTCGTTTAAGCGAAAGTTATTTACTTGATTAATAGTATCATTTATCAATTGTAGCAGAAAGATTTTTTCTTCCTCTTCCAGTTTTTGCTGATAATTTGAAACCACTTCGGGAAGGCGTACAATAGCATTAAACCAATCTGGATTGTAGTTTTCAATGTTTAGTTCTTTTTGAAGTTCTACTAAGGATTTGTAGTAGTTACTGAAATTTACTTTATTTAATTCACCCGAAACAGGTGGTTCAAGCCACTCTATGTTAATAGATATATCTATTTTTCCCCTGAAAAGATTTTGAGAAATTAAGTTACGGATATCAAACTCTATTTCTCTGTATATACCTGGAATTCTGACGTTTAAATCTAATGTCTTACTGTTAAGGCATTTAATGTCAATTGTAATCTGTTTCTTTTGAAAAATAGAAGTCACGTGGCCGAAGCCTGTCATTGATTTTTGCATTAAAAAATGGAATTATTTGTAAAAACGTTCAATTTCCGGAAAAAAGAAAGAGGCTTCGAATACAGCATTTTCATCACTGTCTGAGCCATGTACCGCATTTTTCTGCACAGATTCTGCAAAAAGTTTTCTAATGGTCCCTTCCTCGGCTTTTGAGGGATCTGTAGCTCCAATCAATTTTCTGTATTCATTAACGGAATTCTCTTTTTGTAAAATAGCGGCAACAATTGGACCTGAACACATAAAGTCAATAAGACCTTCATAAAAAGGTTTTCCTTTATGAATTGCATAAAAATTTGCGGCACTGTCCTTCGATAATCTCATCATTTTTAAAGCAACGATGTGAAATCCAGCTTTATTAATAATTGCTAAAATTTCGCCGATATGCTCATTTTTAACGGCACCGGGCTTAATCATTGTAAAAGTAATATTTCCAGCCATAATAGGTAAAATTATTTTCAAAAGTAAAAAAATGATACCATCTTTACAATATGAAAATGTAATATTTTTTTAAAGTGGAAAAAGTAATCAATCAAATTGTAGAACAGGTAGAAAAAGCGAATAAAATTTTAATTATTGGTCACGAGAATCCCGATGGAGATGCTGTTGGTAGTGTATTAGGTTTGTTTCATGTTCTGAAAAAAATGTCAAAAGATGTTTTTGCCATATTTCCAAATGGTGCTCCTGATTTTTTAATATGGATGCCTTCTTACAGCGAATCTTTTTTTTATAACAAAAATAATAAAGGAGTTGAAGAGCTTTTTAACGAAGCTGATTTGGTATTTTGTCTGGATTTTAACGAACGCCGTAGGGTGGGGCAGATGGAAAACGTTTTATCAGAAAACAAATCAGTTAAAATATTAATAGATCATCATCCTTATCCGGATTCATTTTTTGATATCATGGTTTCTGATCAAAGTGTAAGTTCTACAGCGGAACTCGTTTATTCGGTTATTGAATCATGCAGATGGAGCCCGTATTTATCAAAAGAAGCTGCTGAATGTCTTTTCACAGGTATTATGACAGATACTATTTCATTTACCGTAAATTCTTCACATTCGGGAACCTATGAAGTTGCAGCTCAACTTTTAAAATTTGAATTAGACAAAGAAAAAATTTATCAGCGTGTTTTTAACAGCTTTACTGAAGCCCGGATCAAAATGCTTGGATACGCTTTAAATAAGAAAATGAAGATTCTGCATAATTATGCTACCGGTTATATCTGGCTTTCTAAAGAGGAGTTAAAGCAATTTTGTTTTCAGAAAGGAGATACAGAGGGATTTGTTAATTATCCATTAAGTATAAAAGGGATAAAATTTGCAGCGTTGTTTCTGGAAAGAGATAATTATATTAAGATTTCTTTTCGTTCAACAGGAAATATTCCGGTTAATGAAATAATGTCAAAACATTTTGTGGGTGGGGGACATAAAAATGCAGCAGGAGGTGAGGAAAATGAGTTGACCTTAGATGAAACCGTTCAAAAGTTTGAATCAATATTACCTTTATATAAGGAGATATTATGCAATGAGGACAATTAATTTATTTTATTTTTTTTTACCAGCTTTTATTCTTTTGTCGTGCAGTAACGACAAGCTTAAGCCAAAGTCAGACGAGGAGGTCCTTTCTTATAAGGAACCTTTAGTTAAGGTCAACGAAATATTAGTGGATAGGGATTCTCTGCGAATTGCAAGGTATTGTGAAAGGAGTGGAATAAATTTAAATGTAGGGAAAAACGGACTTTGGTACAAGATTGAGCACACAGGAAAGGGAGATTCTGCAAGATACGGGTTGGTTGCCAGTATTAATTATGACGTTAGTTTACTTGAAACAGGAAAAGTATGCTACTCGAGCGATAGTAGTGGAATAAAGAGCTTCAGAATAGGAAAAGATGATATAGAATCCGGGCTTGACATGGGAATCAGAAAAATGCGCGAAGGTGATAAAGCAATTTTTATTTTACCCCCTAATCTGGCGTATGGCTTAATTGGTGACGAAAAAAAGATTCCGGCAAGAAGTATAATAATTTATAAGGTAGAATTATTAAGAGTTACTCGGAATTAGGGTTTACTGTTAAAAGCAAAAAATCCCGCTTTCACAGGAATATTTTGTGTTTGCGGAGAGAAGGGGATTCGAACCCCTGGTCCCGAATAATCAGGACAACGGTTTTCGAGACCGCCGCATTCGACCACTCTGCCATCTCTCCAAAATCAGCAGCAAAGATAATAAAATGTTTGAATTTATTCGTTTCCGCTAATACTGCCTTTTTTAACGAAGTTTTTTGCGTTTACAACTTTTCTCCCAACATATGCATTAACGCAGCCAAGATAATTAGGATCGCCGGCAGGCAATGCTATACGGATAATGTATCTAGCACTTTTTGCAGGAATTACTTCAAAATAAGGTTGTTTGTTTTGTTGCTTGTTGTCGTATAATACTTTGTCAACAGCAATACGTTCTGTATTCCAAATGGTATCTATGTTTATCTGTCTGCTTTTAATTACAAGTTGACCATCTTTGTCGGTTTTGTAATCACCATATTCATTCGTTTCGTAAACTAGGGTTGTATCTTTTTTAATTTGTTGAATGGTTCTTTTGTTCTTTCT
>CAZDUU010000349.1:0-3283 GCA_964508675.1 uncultured Bacteroidales bacterium
ATACGGATATGCTGCTCAGTTAGTCGTTTTAGACGAAAAAGGCAATGTAGAAAAAGTGATCGCTGCGCATGATGCCGGAAAAATCATCAATCCCGTACTTTTCGAAGGTCAAATCGAAGGCGCCGTTCACATGGGTCTAGGTTATGCGCTGACAGAAGATTTTCCGATGGAAAACGGTTTTCCGTTAAGCTTAAAACTCAGAGATTGCGGTGTTTTACGAGCTCACGAAACTCCCGAAATTGTGGTTATAGGCGTTGAAGTTCCTGATCCAGTAGGGCCATATGGTGCAAAAGGATTGGGCGAAATAGGTCTTGTTCCTACTGCAGCTGCCGTGGGAAATGCTTTTTGCCAGTTCGACGGAATCCGCAGATACTCTTTACCGATGAAGAAGAAATAGTAAATTAAAAATTCAAAAATTAAGAGTTAAAAATTTACACACCACTGTCATATTGAGCAACGTCGAAATATCTCCACGAACCTCAATTTCTTTTAATTTAAATCCAATATTCTGCTCAAAGGTCTCAAAATTTCTCTTTTCTATCATTTTGGGGAAGCAGATGCAACTTATTACATAAAATTAAAGTCTTAAAATAGTTTTGAATATTTAATTCTTACAAATATCTTTATACAAATTAATTCAACCAATTTATGAGAAAAATTTTACTCGTTCTGGCGATTATCTTAACATACGGATACAGCCAATCACAGGTAGCTTACCATGGAAGCATGCCTGCATCTCCAAATGCCCTTGCCGTTTCGCAACCGGATGGACATTTTCTGACGTTGACATTAAAGGGGAGTGAAGATATTCACTGGGCTACCAGCCAGGACGGATATTCACTTCTCAATAATCCGACAACTAAAGCATGGGAATATGCTGTTTTGAATCAAAACGGAGAAATGGTTCACTCGGGAATAATGGCTTCCAATGTAAATGAAAGAAGAACAGACGAAATTGCTTTACTAAAAAGAACTCCTAAAGATATTCATTTCAGCAATAAGCAAATACAGCAGATGAAACAAAAATCTTCTGTCAGGAATACAAAATCTGTAAGCAGCTTCCCTACTACAGGAACAGTAAATATGTTGGTTATATTGGTTAATTTCAGCAATACAACAACCACTTATGCCCAATCGAATTTTGACAACCTGATGAATCAAAGCGGATATAACTTCCAATCAGCCACCGGGAGTTTTAAAGATTACTATTTAGCCGCTTCTTATAATCAATTTACAGTTAACTCAACGGTGATCGGATGGGTTACTGTCAGTAATCCCCACGATTACTATGGCGATCAGAGCATGTGGGAGCAATTAGCTGCAGATGCTATTAATGCTGCAAATGCTGCTTACCCGTCATTGGATTTTTCACAATTTGACAACAACAATGATGGATTGATTGACGGTATTGCTATATTTCATCAGGGACCGGGTCAGGAAGCATCAGGAAGTACCAACGATGTTTGGTCACACACCTCATCTGTTTACAGCAATAATATTGTAATAGACGGCGTAAGAGCTGACACATATACTATTCAGCCGGAAGTTCTTTATACTTCTACCAGCTTGATTTCTGCCGGAGTAATGATTCACGAATTCGGTCATAATCTCGGTTTACCCGATTTATATGATACTGATTATTCATCAGACGGAACAGGTAATTGGGAAGTAATGGCAGGTGGCTCATGGAATAATAACGGTAGAACTCCTCCTATTCATAATGCATGGTCAAAATCTGTTTTAGGATGGTTAAGTCCTGTTACACTTACCAATCCTGGAACTTATACGTTAAACAACACTTATAACAGCACCACTGTATATAAAGTCAATACTCCCACTACCAACGAATACTTCCTGCTTGAAAACAAGCAAAAAACAAGTGGTACATGGGACGCATATATCCCCGGTCACGGAATGCTGATTTGGCATATCGACGGGACGTATATTGTCAATAACTGGTCAGCAAATACTGTAAATGATGATGAAACCCATCAGGGAGTTGACCTGGAAGAAGCAGACGGAACGCTCACTACAGCAAACAGCGGCGACAGCGGGGATCCCTTTCCCGGAACAGGAAATAAAACTTCCTTTACCGACCAGACTACTCCAAACTCACATTCATGGGCCGGAGCAAATACCGCGAAACCTATCACTTCCATTACAGAAAGCTCGGGAGATATAACCTTTGTATTTATGGGCGGTGCAACAGTATTAACCGCTGATTTTTATTCCAGTGCCCAAACCATTGAATCCGGACAATCTGTTACATTCAACGATATGTCGGCCACTCCGACAGGCACTACATTATCAACATGGCAATGGACATTCAACGGAGGGAATCCTTCTTCTTACACGGGCCAGACACCGCCTGCCATTACCTACTCCACTCCCGGCACATATGATGTAACTTTAACCGTTACCAACTCTGCATCAAGCAGCAATTCAGAAACCAAAACCGCATATATCACAGTTACTGCACCTCCCCAGTCTGAATGGATCACACAATACAACGGCTTTACAACCCAATACAGAGGCGTTTCTGACATTTCGATTGTAGATGCTAATACAGCATGGGGCATTGCTATCGACGGTAACGGAAACCTTGTAAATGAATTTACTAAAACCTCTGATGGTGGAAACACATGGACATCCGGCACTGTTTCAGGTGTACCGACCAATAACCGCATATCAAACATCTGCGCTGTTTCTCCGACCAATGCATGGATTGCCATGTATGCCAGCACAGGCACAGCCGGTGAGGGTGGAATTTTCTTCACTTCAGACGGTGGCACAACGTGGACCAAACAAATAACGGCATCCTATGCAGGAACATCTGCTTTCCCAAATGTTGTGCATTTCTGGAACAACAACGAAGGATTCTGTATGGGTGACCCCAATGGCGGCTATTTCGAGATTTACACCACATCCAATGGAGGTACTACTTGGACACGCACAGCTCAGGCTAATATTCCCGCAAATCTTTCCGGTGAATATGGCTACACCGGCATGTACGATGTTTTCGGTGACAATATCTGGTTTGCAACAAACAAAGGAAGAGTTTTCAAATCAACAGACAAAGGGCAAACCTGGGCTGTAACACAGGTTAGTGGTTTTACCGATTTTTCAACATTGGCATTTAATGATGCGAACAATGGTATTGCTATTCAGAAAATATACGGCACAAGTTCGCTTACAGGAGTCAACTTCTGCAAAACAGCTGATGGTGGTACAACCTGGACTACAGCGACATTGCCATCCAATGTTTATCATGCAGATATGGATG
>CAZDUU010000350.1:0-3277 GCA_964508675.1 uncultured Bacteroidales bacterium
CGCACCGCTAAGCCTTGTTGAAACCTATTATTTCGAAGGCCTAATGGGAATAGAAATGGTTACTAATGGCAAGAGCATACAAAAAATTCTACAAGCAGCTAATGATGAAGAAGTAAAAACAAACATGGATAACTTTTACAAATCGGCACAAGGGTTCTTCAAAAACTTTAATCTGATAGTAGATAAACATATTTTTGCTAAAATAATGACTGAATTTTTTAAAAATATAGATGCTAAAAATACTCCTCCAACATTAATTAAACTTCAAAAAAAGTTCAAAAACAATTGGATGGCCTGCGCAGATTATATTTATCAAAACTCGTATATTACAGATATTAAAAAGATTGAAGTACTAAAAGCTCTTCCTGCAAAAAAAATAAAAACCATTCTTTCAAATGATTGGTTCTATAAAATCTGGAATGAAACTGCCAATTTGTACAACACAAACATTCAACCGTATACTTCAAAATCTTATGTTAAAATCGACAGTCTGAATCGTTTCTATATCAAAGCTCAACGCGAGTTACTTTCCGACAGAAATTTCTATCCTGATGCCAATCTTACATTGCGTCTCTCATATGGCAATATCTCTTCTTACGACCCTCAGGACGGAATTCATTACGATTGGTTTACTACTTTAGATGGTGTGATGGAAAAAGAAGATTCGACCATTTACGATTACGATATTCCCTTAAAACTTAAGGAATTGTGGAAAAAGAAAGATTTTGGTCCTTATGCTGATAATGGCGTTATGCACACATGCTTTATTGCTAATAATCACACAACAGGAGGAAACAGCGGAAGCCCTGTCTTAAACGGAAACGGAGAGCTCATCGGTGTCAATTTCGACCGTACCTGGGAAAGCACTATGAGCGACATTAACTACGACCCCAAAATATGCCGAAACATTGTACTCGATATTCGCTATGTCCTGTTCATTATTGACAAATATGCTGGAAATGAAAGACTAATAAAAGAAATGGAAGTAATTAAGTAGAAAGGTGAAAGTATAAAGGTAAAAGCTGAAATAAAAAAATATGAGTATATCAAGGTTTGAAGATATTATTGCATGGCAAAAGGCTAAATACTTAGCCATAAATATTTATTCCTTATACTCCGATTGTAATGATTTTGGGTTGAAAAATCAAATTCAGCGAGCTTCTGTTTCAGTTATGAATAATATTGCCGAAGGATTTGAAAGAAAAAGCAATAACGAATTCAAACAATTCCTTTATATAGCAAAAGGCTCATGTGGTGAAGTCAGGTCAATGTTAATCTTATCCTGTGAATTAAAAATAATTAACCAGGAAAAAATTAGTGAACTTTTAAATATATCTGAAGAAACCTCAAAGTTAATTTCGGGGCTAATCAAAACACTTTAATTATTAATTATGTATAATAAATTTTTTCCTTATAACTTTTTTACTAAATGAGTACTTTATAAACCTTAACCTTTCAACTTTATACTAAAATATGCGTTTCGATATTATCACAGTTTTGCCAGAGTTGCTTGAAAGTCCGCTGAATCATTCCATTGTTAAACGGGCAAAAGAAAAAAATTTAGTAGAGGTCAATGTTCACAATCTACGCGATTACAGCCCATACAAACATCGTCAGGTGGACGATTACCCTTACAGCGGCAAAGGCGGAATGGTACTGATGGTTGAACCGGTTTACAACGCTATAAATCATCTAAAATCGCAATGCGAGTACGATGAGATTATATATACCTCACCCGATGGCGAACTTTTTAACCAGCAAATAGCCAACGAACTTTCGTTAAAGAAAAATATCCTTATTCTGTGCGGGCATTACAAGGGTATTGACCATCGCATTCGTGAGAAATTAGTTACACGCGAAATTAGTATTGGCGATTATGTTCTTACAGGTGGCGAAATGGCTGCTGCCGTAATGGTGGATAGCGTTGTACGGCTTATACCCGGAGCTATCGGCGATGAGATGTCTGCACTTTCTGATTCTTTTCAGGATAATTTGCTTGCTCCACCTGTTTATACGCGACCAGCCGATTTCAACGGGTGGAAAGTGCCGGATGTGCTGCTTTCGGGGAACGAAAAGGAAATTGATAAATGGAAAATAGATCAGGCACTCGAACGTACAAAAAAGCTAAGACCTGATTTGCTGGAAGAAAAGTAATGAACTTATATCAACCCCAGCTTTGAGGCGTATTTAATGGCTTCAATGGCATTTTCGGCATCTAGCTTTTCCAGAATTCGCTGACGGTGCGTATTTACTGTATTGACACTGATGTATAATTTATCGGCTATTTCTTTGCTCAACAAGCCTTTCGAAATCAGCTGTAAAATTTCTTTCTCACGTGCTGTAAGCATTGCTTTCTTATCTACAGGAGGGAACAAATAAACATCACCTGTAAGAATATTCACCAGACGGCTGCGAAAAGGACTATTCTCAGTCTGATCGGGCGAAATATCCAAAATGCCCAATGCCAGCCACACATTTCCATGGCAATCGTTTTCGAGACACATCTGCTGTTCAATGACACGAATGTATTTATTTTTTTCGTTCAGCATCCTGTATTCATTCACCAGCTTATAATCTCTTCTGATTTCGGGTGGAGCAGTAAATCCGTATTTCAAAAAATAAAGGCCTGCCTCAAATAAATCCATCAAATCATCGGGATGAATTAAACGGTCAATCTCATTATGATTGAGCATTGCTTTTTCCCTGTTCACATTCAAAACCTTTTCAATATTCTTAGAGACAAAAGCATGTTCTTTTTTGTACATATCAAAAATACTGATTACACTGTTGCTTAACTCGCTGATATTTTCAAGGTAAGGAATATGGCGTTCCAGCACACTATAATCGAGATCTTTTTCTACAAAACGCTGAGATTCTAATAATTTTAAATGCTCTAAACCAAATTGCTCAATACTTCTATTCTTCATGAGAACAAAGAGTTATAATTAATTAACTTACAAACTTAACTTATTTATCCGATTCCTCAAAAAATACTGAATTATCAGTATTGCCTTCATGCATCAAAGATTGGAACTTTGTATCGTTAAAAAATATTTTATGAAGAGCTTAAAATTTGTTTGCGTTTTAATTTTATGCATTCTGCATTTTCAAAATTCACAAAGTCAGAATATAACTCAAACCATCAAAGGCAAAGTAGTTGACAAAGAAAGTCAGACTTCTTTACCAGGAGCCGCTGTTGTTATTATGGGAACGAATCCGCTCATCGGGACTTCGTGCGACACAAACGGAGTATTTTCTATAAAAAACGTTCCTGTTG
>CAZDUU010000351.1:0-3275 GCA_964508675.1 uncultured Bacteroidales bacterium
GCCAATCAGGAAAAAGCCTACTAATAGCTGGTTATGCTCTCAGATATAATGAGGTGCATGCTTAAAGATGCGTAATCTGTCTGGGTTGAATTGCAAAAAGAAATAGAATATTTAGAAAACTACTTATTGCCTGAACAACTAAGATTAAAGAACGAAAAATTTTTAAACTACTCAATTACCTATGATAATAAGGCAAATAAAATTGCTCCGATGATTATCATTCCCTTTGTCGAAAATGCTTTCAAACATTCAGTTGACTCAACTATTGAAAATGGTATCGTAATCAAAATCAGATTAGAAAATCAGGTATTGTATTTCGATTGCGAAAATCGATTTGATAATTTTGAGATGACAAAGGACAGCATACATGGCATTGGCTTAGACACAGTAAAAAAACGATTAAATCTGATATATAAAAACAGGCATAAATTGTCAATCAATTCTGATAACTCGGTTTTTAAAGTAAATTTGGAACTAAAACTCTATGAAAATTAATTGCATTGCTATAGAAGACGAGCCTCTTGCCTTGAAAAAGATAACGGAATTTATTGCACAGGTAGATTACCTTAACTTTATGAAGGGATTCTCTAATGCTATAGAAGCTCTGGGATATATAAAGAATAATACTGTTGACCTTATCTTCTTAGATATAAGAATGAAAAAGCTTTCCGGAATACAGTTTTTAGAATCTATTGAAAATAAACCCAAAATTATCATCACTTCTGCTTATGATGAATATGCCATAAAAGGATATGAGTTAAATATAGCTGATTACCTTTTAAAACCTTTCACCTTTGAACGATTTTTAAAGTCTGTAGATAAAGTTTATAATCAATTAATTTGTATAAATCAGGTTAACAACGATTTTATTTTTGTAAAAACAGAATATCGTATGGAGAAAGTCTTATTAAAGGACATCTTATATATTCAAGGAATGAAAGATTATTTGCAGATTCATACCATTGATAGAAAAATAATGACTTTGCAAACTTTCAAAAATATACAGAAAGTATTGCCTTTAAGCGATTTTCAAAGAGTTCATAACTCTTATATTGTAGCCATTTCAAAAATTGCTCATATTGAAAGAAACCGAATACGAATTGGAAAAGATACTATTCCCATATCAGATAGTTATAAAGAAAGGTTTTACAAAATATTAAAAGAGAGAAATATATTGATATAGTAGTGATTAATTACAATTTATTTAAGCTAATGTTCCGTGATTTATATAAAAGGGGCGCGAATTAATGAGGTAATAGTTTTTTATATGATGCCTGTTAACCGATTCAGGTGTTGTTTTTAGGTGTAATCTTAAAAGACTGCATAGAGTAAAAGCCTAATTAGTTGTAAAGGCCTGATTTTTTGCTGATGATTACCGCATAAAGCCTGTCAAAACAAATTTTAATTAAACAACTGGTTACTATAGCAATTTTTTACAAAAAATTATAATGCTTCTTTACAGGCTTTATTACTTTCCATGTGCATTGAAGCCCTTTTTTAAATATGACAAAATCACCTTTGCCAAACTTATAAGTTCCTTCAGGAGTAGCAAGCTCTACTTCACCTTCCAGAAAATAGCACTGCTCCTCACAATCGTAAAACCAATCAAAAGTGGAAACTCCTTTTTCCCAAATAGGCCAATTAAAAATACCTTGTTTTTCTAAGTTGTTGTATTCAGGTTTTTCGATTAAAACCTGTTTGTTCATTGTGCAATTGTTTGTACAAAAATAAACTAAAAAATTTAAATATGAATGAGTTATGTATGTTTTAAAACTAATTTTTAAAATGTTCTCAGGGTTTATGTCTATTTTTAGGCTAAATTAACTAAACGAAACTAAAATTATTGTACTTTTGAAAAAAAATAGATTTATGTTAAGATTTGCATGCCTTTTATTGTTCATTTTTTTGTTCCTTTCGTCATATTCACAGCAACACAAAAGCATTCATCAGCAACAATCGGAGTATTACAGTCAGTTTAATGCGCAGACTCCAGAAGAATGGGCAGCAATACGTGGCGCTTCAAAACCAAACGGACGCATATCAAATAAAAGCTGTGCCTTAAATAAAATTGTTTTTGGCTGGCATCCTTACTGGAGCAATGGACTTGAAACTAATTACGATTGGTCCTTGCTTAGCGATTTATCTTATTTTTGCTACACTGTCGATCCTTCAACCGGCAATGCCACAACGACCAACAGCTGGTCATCGGCCAATGTCGTAACACAGGCGTTAGCACATGGAGTTAGGGTAAATTTATGCGTAACATTGTTTTCCGATCATGCTACTTTCTTTGCCAGTTCTACAGCTCAGCAAACCCTGATTAATAATCTTGTAAGCCTTATTCAGGCAAGGGGAGCTAATGGAGTTAATATTGACTTTGAAGGTTTGCCCTCTACACAAAAAACGAACTTTACCAACTTTATGATTAATCTTTGCAATACATTTCATACACAGATACCCGGCTCGCAGATAAGTGTGTGCCTTTATGCTGTGGATTGGAGCTCAGTATTTGATATTGCAACTTTAAAAAATTACATTGATTTATTCTGTATCATGGGTTATGATTACTATTACAGTGGCAGTGCAACAGCAGGTCCCTCATCACCATTGTTCAGTTTAACAAGCTCATACAATTACAATGTTTCGAAATCGATTACATATTATCTTAGTGCAGGTGTTCCTTCTAATAAATTAGTTTTGGGATTGCCTTATTATGGTGAGGAGTGGTCAACTTCATCCAGCACTGTCCCTTCAAGTACAACGGCAACAGGAAGCTCAAAAATATATAATACAGTTCGTGACAATGCTTCCGGTTATTATACAGTTGCCAATAAGCATTTTAACGATAACAGTTATGTCCCTTATTATGCCTATAATAATGGTTCAACGTGGAAGCAATGCTGGATTGATGATGCTTACAGCTTAGGTAAGAAAATGGAACTGGTTTGGAAACGCGGAATTGCCGGAATCGGAATCTGGGCCTTGGGTTATGATGACGGTTATCCGGATTTGTGGAATAAAATCGAAGAAAAACTCACTACCTGTTTCGCCAATGCCTGTACAGATACTATTTTTGATATGGGTGGACCTTATCTGAATTATTATGATAAAGAAAATTATACTTATACCATTCAGCCTGCTAATGCCTCAACGGTTACATTAGCATTTCAGTCGTTTGAAACCGAAGCAGGTTATGATACATTGTGGTTATACGACGGACCCTCAGCTTCATCCACATTAATAGGAGCTTATACAGGAACTAATAGTCCCGGAAC
>CAZDUU010000352.1:0-3274 GCA_964508675.1 uncultured Bacteroidales bacterium
ACCTTCCCTTCCGCCGCCACAAATCATGGCTAAATCTTCTTCCCAATCACACTTTAGTTTTGGAGCCTTTCCTGAAGAGAACAATCCTTCTGCCTTTTCAATCACTTCTTTTTCCACACCTCCACCGCCAATGGTCCCTTTTATGCTCCCGTCTTCAAAAACCAACATTTTAGCGCCTACGTTCTGGGGTGTAGAACCCATTGTTTCTACTACCAGGCAAAAGACGGCTTTCTTTCCGTTTTTCTGGGCGAGTGCTATTTCTTCAAATAAATTCGTCATAATGCATATTTTAAAAGCAAAGTTAAGGTATTTTTATAAAAAAATAACCAACATAGCCAAAGACCATAGATATTTAAACCTTTTTCATTTTTTTTAAAAACTTTCTTAATCATTATGTTTTTATAACAATTTTTATATCTTTGTACAAACAATTAATAATTCAAATTATGTTTTCTACAGATCATTTTCATCCTATGTTGGTCCATTTTCCAGTAGCTTTGATAACTATTGGATTTTTAGCCGATTTAATTTCTTTGATAGTAAAAAAGGAAATCTGTTTTCCAAAAATGAGCTTTTACTTGCTCATAATTGGCACATTGGGTGCAATGGCAGCAGTGTTAACCGGTATGTTTTTTACATCAGAAATGACAGGAGCAGCAGGTGAGGCAAAAGAAAATCATGAGTTAATGGCTTATATTACATTGTCTGTTTTGGTACTGACCTCTATTCTGAGAATTATTCAATTGAAAAAATCAGAAAACAAAGCACTTAAAATCCTTTCTTTTTTGTTTTATGCCATAGCTGCAGCCTGTGTTGGTCTGACAGGTGCATTAGGCGGAACGCTAGTTTATAATTACATGTTACCTATTTAATTTATCATCAATCTATAAATCAATTTAATATGAAAAAAAGTTTCTTTTTTATTTCAATGTTAGCTCTTTGGGCTATGATGGGCTGTCAGTCCAAACCTACAAAAACAATCGAAAATCTTAAAGCTGCTATTAAAGGCGAAACAACAGCAAGTGCAAAATACAAAGCTTTTGCAGAAGCTGCCCGTTCCGAAGGTTATGATACCGTAGCCGTTTTATTCGAAGCTGCATCTAAAGCAGAATCAATCCATGCTGCTAACCACACTAAAGTTCTTGAAGAGCTTGGAGAAAAAATGGATGAAATCAAACCCGAATTTGAAGTAAAAACAACAGCCGAAAACTTACAAGCCGCTATTGACGGTGAAACTTACGAGTTTACAACCATGTATCCCGATTTTATCAAAACGGCTACTGCTGAAGGCGTTGATAAAGCCGTTAAATCTTTCAACTGGGCCAACGACACCGAGAAGAAACACCAGGCTTTCTACGCTAAAGCTTTAGAAACAATTAAAAGCGGAACAGAAAGCAATTTACCCAACGAATATTTTGTATGTCCTGTTTGTGGTAACACATACGAAAATGGAAACGTTGACAAAAACTGTGCATTCTGCGCAACCAGCAGTGATAAATTTATTGACATTAAATAGTAATTTAGATTTTAATACCGTTTCTTGAAGTTGCTGCAATGCAGCAACTTTTTTTATTAAAAAACTTTAAATCAAGCTTTTTCCACTATTTTAATCTTATATTTGCATACAACCAAAAATTAATCAATCATGGAAAAGCTTGGAAAAAATACCAATGCCATCAACTGGTTCGAAATACCTGCAACAGATATGGCTAGAGCAAAAAAGTTTTATGAATCTGTCTTTGAAATAGAGATGAAGACAATGGAAATGCATGGATTTGAAATGGCCTTTTTCCCTTCATCGGACAATATGGAAGGTAAAGTTTCGGGAGCACTTGTAAAAGGGCATACACACAAACCTACTACAGATGGAGTTGTTATATACCTCAATGCAAATCCTGACATTCAGACAATCATTGACAGAATTGAAAAAAGCGGTGGAAAAGTGGTGATGCCCAGAACACTGATTAACGAACAGGTCGGTTATATGGCTTTCTTTATTGATTCGGAAGGGAACCGGATGGCTTTACATGCTTCAAACTAGGTTTTATGAAAACCTACGAATTTGATGCAGTAGTTCAGAAACACGAAGGCATTGACGGGGCCTATATAATTTTTCCTTATGATGTTCAAAAAGAATTCGGAGTCAAAGGTCAGGTAAAAGCTTTTTTCGACCGTATCGAATACAGAGGTTCGCTTGTAAAAATGGGAATGAATTGTCACTGGCTCGGAATAACCAAAGAAATCCGAAAGAAAATCAATAAATCTCCCGGCGATAACGTACATGTTATTCTACAAAAAGACGATGAGGTAAGAACAGTAGAAATTCCCGACGGCTTTGTAAGGCTTTTAAAAGAAGAAGGATTACTGGAAGTTTTTGAAAAAATGTCGTACACCCATCGCAAAGAATACATTGTCTGGATTAGCGATGCAAAAAAAGACGAAACCCGTCGGCGCAGAATGGAGAAAGCGATCGAAGTTATAAGGAAAAAAGTAAAATGATTATTATGAAAAAAATTGCAATTCTTTTGCTAATAATGGTTCTGTCCTTGCATTCCGGGGCCCAGAAAATCTCTAATGTGGATTTTACAACCATAAAAAAACTTTCAGAAGACAGCCTGTCAACCCTGTTTTATCCTTCGTTGGTAAAACGTTTTGCAGAGTCTGATACCAACCTGAATTACATTGACTACAATGTAATTTACTATGCTTCGGCGTTTGCCAGGACATACAATCCTTACGGGAGTTCGGATGAAGAAAAAACTTTTTTTGATTTTTATAAACAGCAAAAATATACTGAAGCAATTCCTCACGGCGAAGCAGCTCTGAAAGAAAACCCGGTGAACCTGAAACTACTTTTCCGCATGCTGGTTTGCCATCATCAATTAGGCGACAAGGAAAATGCAAAAAAATATGCCCGTATGTATTTCCCGCTTCTGAATGTGATTTACCAGAGTGGCGACGGCAGAAGCATTGAAACAGCTTTTGTGGTGATTAGCGTTGCAGATGAGTACGAAATTTTGTCCGATTTACAGTTGTCCATAACCAAACAGGCCCTGGTTGGCGAAACCGATGTGTTGACGATTGATAAAAAAGGTCAGAAACCCAAAAAAGGCGAAGAAAAAATAAAGGAACTTTACTTTAATGTAAGCATACCTTTTGAACACCTGAGCAAGTCGTTTGAAAAGAAGGAATGATATTTTAAGATTTAAGTTTGCAACTTAAATCAGGAGAGGTTAGCACGGTAAAGTTCAGTTTCGCTTTAATTATTTTAATT
>CAZDUU010000353.1:0-3271 GCA_964508675.1 uncultured Bacteroidales bacterium
TGCAACTATTTTTCGGAAACAGCAAACAAGGAAGAACAAGCCGGAAGAAAATTGTCTTTTATTTCACAGGAGATGGGAAGAGAAATTAATACTCTAGGATCAAAAGCCCAGGAATCAAATATTCAGAAAATAGTGGTTGAAATGAAAGACGAACTCGAAAAAATTAAAGAACAACTTTTAAATATCCTATAAGATAAATGAACCCGCAAAAAGTCGTTATTATTTCGGCCCCTTCAGGAGCCGGAAAGACAACATTAGTTAAGCAACTTTTGCAAAACTATCCTGTTTTGGAATTTAGTATTTCTGCTTGCAGCAGGCCAAAACGAGAAAACGAGAAAAATGGGGTTGATTACTACTTTTTAGATGTCGCAGAATTTAAAAATCTTATTAGTCAAAATCAGTTTATCGAATGGGAAGAAGTCTACCCTGATAGATTTTACGGTACGTTAAAAAAAGAAATTGAACGAATCTGGAATAATCAGCATGTTGTACTTTTTGATGTGGATGTAAAAGGCGGAATAAATCTAAAAAAAATTTTTGGCCAAAAAGCCATTTCAATTTTTATTGCACCTCCTTCCATCGAGATACTTAAAGAACGACTTAAAAACAGAGGAACAGAACCACCCGAAACCCTGAAAACCAGAGTTGAAAAAGCTGAATACGAAATGACTTTTTCTAATCAATTCGATTTTATTGTTGTAAATGACAACTTAAATGAAGCGATTCAAAATATTTCAGTCATTGTAGAAAAATGGATAAATAAATAACTAATTTATGGTTCAAATTACAAATTCAAAGCTAAATAAAAAAGCTGCTTTTTTATCTGTTGTATCCAATACAGCACTAATACTTATTAAACTAATTATTTCATTTTTTACAGGTTCAATAAGTATTTTGTCAGAAGCTTTACATTCATTAAGTGATCTATTTGCTTCTGTAATTACCTTTTTTTCAGTTCGTTATTCCGAAACTCCGCCAGACGAAAAACACCCATATGGGCATGGGCGAATTGAAAATGTTACTGCTTCAATAGAAGCATTGTTAATCATTGTAGCGGCAATTTATATCTTTTATGAAGCTTTAATAAGAATTTTAAACCCAGCCGAAGTCCAATTACCAATTCTTGGTATCATTGTTATGTCATTTTCATTTGTTGTAAATATTTTCGTCTCATCTTATTTATATAGAGTATCGAGAAAGACGAATTCTCTTGCCTTAGAAGGCGATGCTTTGCATTTAAGAGCAGATATGTTCTCTTCTCTAGCTATGGTTGTAGGCTTTATACTAATCTGGCTTTTCAGCTGGCATATCATCGATGCTATTTTTGCCTTTGCTGTTGCAATTTACATGTTTGTTGAAGGATATATCTTATTCCGCAAGTCATTTAACCCGCTGATGGACGAAGCCGTTGATAAAAAAGAACTTCAAACAATTCTAACTACTTTTGAAGAAAATAAGTATAAAATCCACGATCTAAAAACCAGAAAGTCTGGTAATACTATTTTTGCTGATTTACATTTAGAGTTACCCGCAGATATTTCTTTAAAAGAAGCACATCAAATCTGCGACCATATAGAATCTCAGATCAATAAAAAAAATCAAAATATTCATTTAAACATACATGTAGAGCCATTAGGCTAAGCTTGGCATTATTTTTGAAAATTCCACAGCAAATTAATTGCTATGGAACCGAAAAAAAAATCAAACGTCAACCTTGACAAAAAAAGAGTCCTCTTTTTCGAATTCGGACTCATTTTCGTATTGTTCATGACATTTGTTGCTTTTGAATGGAAAATGCTTCCTTCGGAAAGTGATTTTGTTACATCAGACAATACTTTTATTACTCCTGAAGAAATGATGCCAGTAACAAAACTTGAACCTGTCAAACCCAAAATCAAACCTCCGGTTCCTTTACAGTCCGAAATAATAAAAATTGTGGATAATGATGCAAAAATCACAACTGAATTCAAAATGAATAGCACGGAAGCCACTGATTCAACATCAATAATCATAATGCCGAGACAGGAAAAAGAAGACACAGCAGTCTACAAAGATTGGGAAGTTGATATTAAGCCTGCTTTCCCTGGTGGTGATGAGGCTCTGTTGAAATGGCTGGCCACTGAAATCAGATACACTAAAAATGCAAAAGAAGAAGGAATACAAGGCAAAGTTGGAGTAACCTTTGAAATTCAAAAAGACGGCAGTATTGATAATATCGAAATTGTAAGGAGCCTACATCCTGAATTGGATCAGGAAGTTGTAAAAAAACTAAAAGAAATGCCTAAGTGGAAACCTGGTTTTAAAAACGGTAAATTTGTTTCTGTCAAATTTGCTTTACCTGTTAATTTTAAACTAAATTAATTTTTTTCGTACGAAAAATATATGTAATCCAAAAAATCATTAACTTTACAGCAAAATAAAAAGCATATGGAACTAAAGAAAAATCCCGAAGCAGACCTTGAAAAAAAACGTAATTTGTTTTTTCAAATTGGTTTAGTTGTATCTTTAGCATTAATATTATTTGCATTTGAATACAAAATGATGCCAGACGAAGAAAGCACATTTGTAGTTCAAAATACCGGAAAGGTAGAAGAAGAAATTGTTCCTATTACAAAACAGGAAGAAATTAAACCTCAAACACCTCCTCCACCAGCAGTTACCGATGTACTCGAAATCGTAGAGAACAATCAGGAAATAACAAATGAAGTAAAAATTGAAAATACTGAAGCAGACGCTAATACACAAATCCAAGCTCCGGTTGAAGTTCAACAAGAAGAAGAAAATGAAGAAGTTGTAAACTTCTACGTAATTGAAGATAAACCAGAATTTCCTGGCGGAAATGATGCTATGATGGGATGGGTAGCTAAGAATATTAAATATCCGGCAATCGCAGTAGAAAACGGCGTTCAAGGAAAGGTATTTGTTCAATTTGTAATTGGAAAAGATGGAAAAGTAGGTGATGTTCAGGTTATTCGTGGTGTAGATCCTTCACTTGATAAAGAAGCTGTCAGAATCATTCAAAGCATGCCAGCATGGAAACCCGGAAAACAAAGAGGAAAACCCGTTAAAGTTTCATTTCAGGTACCTATCAATTTTAGATTAGGTTAAAAAAATATTAAAAGCCCTTTCGAGGGCTTTTTTTTAAATAATCAATTTATGAGTCGACTTGTACTTTTATTTTCAATTATACTTTTATTCACTTCATGCAATGTCACAAAAAGATATTATATAAAAGGTGAATACAACAGAGCTATTGCTAGAGCAGTAAAAA
>CAZDUU010000354.1:0-3260 GCA_964508675.1 uncultured Bacteroidales bacterium
AAAATCTGGCATTTTAGCCATATAATGTCAAAATTTAAAATTGGCAAAGCTTGTAATATCGGTCAAAATGTAGTTGTTTCGCCCGAAGTAATACTAGGAAATAATGTAAAAGTGCAGAACAATGTAAGTATCTACACCGGGGTTATTTGCGAGGATGACGTATTTTTAGGACCTTCTATGGTTTTTACCAATGTAATTAACCCCAGAAGCGCTGTGAACAGAAAAGATCAATATAAAAAGACTTTAGTAAAAAAAGGAGTATCTATAGGTGCCAATGCAACCATTGTATGTGGAGTAACACTCGGTGAGTTTTCATTTATTGGCGCAGGAGCTGTTGTTACTAAAGATGTTAAACCGTTTGCTTTGGTTGTCGGCAATCCAGCTAAACAGACCGGATGGATGAGTGAATTTGGGCATCGCCTTAATTTTGATTCCAAAGGAATTGCAATTTGCCCAGAAAGCAAAGAAAAATATAAACTCGAAAACAACGAAGTAAAAAAATTATCTTAAAATGAGTAAAAACTTTGCTATAATCGGAATTGCAGGTTATATTGCACCCCGACACGTAAAAGCAATAAAAGACACAGGAAACAAGTTGATTGCAGCACTGGACCCTTTTGATAGTGTAGGTTTTATTGATTCATATTTTCCCGAAGCAGATTACTTTTCAGAATTTGAGCGCTTCGACAGGCATATTGATAAAATTAAACGCCAAGGCATTCAGACAGATTATGTAAGTATTTGCTCCCCAAATTATTTACACGATTCACATATGAGATTTGCTCTTAAATGCGGAGCTGATGCTATTTGCGAAAAGCCACTTGTACTTAATCCGTGGAATGTAGATGCTCTTACAGAAATAGAAAAACAAACAGGTAAAAAGGTCAATACAATTTTACAATTACGCTTACATCCCAATATTATAAACCTTAAAGAAAAAATCAAGCAACATCCGGATAAAATTTACGACATTGACTTAACATATATAACAAGTAGAGGAAACTGGTATCATTTTTCATGGAAAGGCGATATACACAAATCGGGAGGAATCGCCACCAATATTGGTATTCACTTCTTTGACATGCTAATATGGTTATTTGGCGATGTTCAGGAACAAAAGCTATTTCTATCAAGAGCAGATAAGGCCTCCGGATTTATTCGTCTTAAAAACGCTCGTGTAAGATGGTTTTTAAGCCTTGATGTCAACGATATTCCATTAAATATTAGAGAACAAGGGAAGCGTACATTTAGGTCTATTACCCTTGATGGTGAAGAAATTGAATTTAGCGACGGATTTACCGATTTGCATACATTAAGTTATAAAGAAATTTTAAACGGAAACGGATTTGGTTTAAAAGAAGCAAGGCCTTCTATTGAGCTGGTGTATAAAATCAGAAACTCCAACATCAGTGAATTAAAAGAAGATTTCCATCCCTATTGTATTAATAATAAATAAGATATATATGAATCTTTACGAAAAACTTTTAAAAAAAGAAACCAAATTATCCGTAATTGGCTTAGGATATGTTGGACTTCCCATAGCACTTGATTTTGCAAAAAAAATATCAGTAGTCGGATTTGACATTAAGCCAGATAGAGTAGAATTAATGAAAAAAGGAATTGACCCCAGCAAAGAATTGGATGGTCATGAGTTTAGCGGATGCGATATTCTTTTTACAAGCAACTTGAACGATTTAAAAGACGCAACATTTCATATTGTAGCAGTACCAACACCTATCGATAATCATAATTTACCAGACCTCAGACCTGTAATTGGAGCAAGTGAAACCGTTGGAAAGATATTAAAGAAAGGCGATGTAGTCGTTTATGAGTCAACTGTTTATCCGGGATGTACCGAAGAAGATTGCATTCCTGTGTTGGAAAAATTTTCCGGCCTAAAATATCCCCAGGATTTTAAAGTGGGTTATTCACCCGAAAGAATCAACCCCGGCGATAAAGACCATACTTTCAAAACTATTGTTAAAATTGTATCAGGTTGCGATGAAGAAACACTTGATACCGTGGCAAAAGTTTATGAATTGGTTATTGCAGCCGGTGTACATCGTGCTTCTTCAATAAAAGTTGCCGAAGCTGCAAAAATTATTGAAAACACCCAGCGAGACGTTAACATAGCTTTGATGAACGAACTTTCCATAATATTTAACCGTATGGGAATTAACACCTATGAAGTATTGGAAGCTGCCGGAACCAAGTGGAATTTCCTTAAATTCTTTCCAGGATTGGTTGGTGGGCATTGCATTGGTGTTGACCCATATTATCTGACATACAAAGCTAAAGAATACAAATACCACGCTCAAATCATTAATTCTGGTCGGTTTGTAAACGACTCCATGGGTTCGTATGTAGCAAAACAAGCTGTTAAGAAAATTATCGCTGCCAATAAAAATGTATTAAGCAGCCGTGTTCTTGTTATGGGTATTACCTTTAAAGAAGATGTTGCTGATTTAAGAAATTCGCGCGTTGCCGATTTGGTTAATGAATTTAAGTCATATGGAATTAAGGTAGATATTGTCGATCCATTTGCTGACAAGCATGAGCTGAAAGAAGAATATGGTTTTGACTTATGCGACAAACCTACCGGTAAATATGATGCAGTTGTTGTCGCTGTTTCTCATAAAGAATATAAAGATCTTCCGGAAGAATACTTCGAAAATTTATCAAATGAAAACGGAATTTTAGTTGATGTAAAAGGCATTTTCCGTAAGCGCAAACATCGTTTAACATACTGGAGTCTGTAAAATGGGTAAAAAAGTTTTAGTCACAGGTGGTGCAGGCTATATCGGTTCTCACACTTCCGTCGAACTCATTCAACAAGGTTACGAAGTTTTTATTATTGATAACTTTTCAAATTCGCACAGTTCTGTACTCCAAGGAATTAAGAAAATAACAGGAATAGAACCCCATTTTACTAAGCTTGACCTCACCATAAAAGAAGATGTAGAAAATTATTTTGAAGCTCATCACGATCTGGATGCAGTTATTCACTTTGCAGCTCTAAAAGCTGTTGGAGAATCAGTAATGAACCCTTTACTTTATTATAGAAATAATCTTATTTCTTTAATTAATGTGTTGGAGTGTATGCTCAAATTCGATATTAATAGTTTTGTATTTTCCTCTTCATGTACCGTTTATGGTGAGCCCGACAAACTCCCCATAAAAGAGTCAGCTCCTATAAAGCCGGCCATTTCACCATACGGAAATACCAAGCAGATTTCAGAAGAAATAATTCAGGAAACCAT
>CAZDUU010000355.1:0-3254 GCA_964508675.1 uncultured Bacteroidales bacterium
TTGTGATTCCTGCATAAGGAATCTTGACATAAGAAGGAGTTTCTATTTGAATATTTTTGCCCGGTAAAAGGGGTTTATTCAGATATAATATGCCAATATCTATCGAATCTTTCAGGATCTCGAAGCGGGCTTTTTCATTTTCTACCAGAAAATGCAAACTGTCAATAAATCCCAGATTCTTATCGTCTGAAAAATATAATGATAAATTTTTATTAAAAATCTTTTGTTTTGCAAGTGCTGTCTTGTTTTTGCTTCGTGTAGAATTGGGATATAAATGAAAATAGATAAATTTTAGTGTATCGGGAGAATTATTATAATAAGTCAATTTTTCATAACCACTCAGGCTATGGTATAAAGTATCGAGCCGGACATTAATTTTAAAATCTACTTTTTGCTGAAAATAAGGTTGAGCTATACCTTGAAAAGAAAAGAAAATAGCCAGGTATAATAATAAGTTTTTCACTTGTGTTTTCTGTGAGCTTTATGATTTGCAAAAACCTGCTCTAAGGTAGAAAATAATTGTTCACCCCGCAAGTTTTGAGCAATAATTTTCCCGTCGGGGTCGAGAAGAAAGTTAGCAGGAATGGATTGCACTCCATACAACTTTGCAACCGGTGAATTCCAGTATTTCAAATCGCTTACATGAATCCAGGGTTGCAGTTGATCTTTTTCAATGGCATCCAACCATTGCTCTTTACTATTATCGAGCGAAACCTGCACAATATGAAGTCCTTTTTTACCAAAATCTTTATAGGCCTGAACAACATTAGGATTCTCCGAACGACATGGAGCGCACCATGATGCCCAGAAATCGAGCAAAACATAACTTCCTCTGAGTGATGAAAGGGTAAAATTATTACCATTCGGCTCCGGAAGAGTAAAATCGGGTGCTTCGCTAAGATTATTCGTTTGTGGTGCAGGATTTTGAGCATTTCCATATTGCTGGACCAATTGTAATACCTGTGCATGGAACTCTTTTGCCTGCATTGAATTAGGATGGGCAGCACTTAATGAAGAATCGACAAAATGGTAAAAATATGAATCCGTTTCGTAATTAAAAACAGGATTACGACTGTCAAAAGCCTGGTAAATAGCAGGCAAACATGCAAAAGATGTCGGATTTTGCTTTACAAAATCGAACACATATTTACGATGTTTTTGAACCATTTCGTTGCTCTGTTTCACAAACAAACTTTGAACGGAATCAGCATGTAGGCTGTCTTTATTATTAGCTACCAAAGAATTATACAAACCTTTCACATTCACAAAGGTCTGGTAAAGTCTGTCCTGAAGGTCTTTTATTTGCTCCGATGTCTTAGAACCTTTAACGGAATAATTCTGTGCAAATTTCTCTGCATCAGTAGTCAGTTCAATCGTATAATTATTAACCGAATCAATAAATAAAAGAATCGGATTTGTACGATCTAAATAAAGATTACAGAAATCAGGTTCATTCATCGTTCCGGAAAATTCAAATTCATTATCCGAGTCAATCTTTGTTGAATCAGTTTTACCTTCGTATGAGACAAAAATGGTTTTACCTTTTCCGCCTTTAACAGAGCCCTTTATTTTAAAACCGTTGAATTCGGAAGAGCATGAAAACAGCAATGTACTCAGCAAAATTACGCTTATTATGGAAAAATTACTTTTGTACATGCCTGAATTTTTGAGCAAAATTAAATTAAAAAAATTTCTATTAATAAGATGCTAAACACTTTTTAATGCTAACTTTGCACATTTAAAGATTTTTAACGTGAAGATTATTCAATCCAACGACAATATTTTTCTGGATTGCTCCGTTGTCACCATCGGAACTTTTGACGGAGTTCATAGCGGGCACCGGAGAGTGATAGAGTTTTGCCACCAACTGGCAAGAAAAAATGCATGTCGTTCGGTTATTTACACTTTTTTTCCACACCCCAGGAAGGTTTTAAGTAAAAGTGAATTCAAGAATATAAATACACAGGCAGAAAAACTCTATCTGTTCAATAAACTGGGAGTCGAATATGTTTTTATTCAGGAATTTACTCCTGAATTTGCCCAAAAAAGTGCCCAGCAGTTTATTGAAGAACATCTTTTAAGGCAACTATCGCTTAAGGACCTAGTGATAGGTTATGATCACCAGTTTGGCAAAGACCGTGAAGGAAGTTTTGAGGTTTTGCAGGAATTGTCAAAAAAATATGATTTTAAATTGCATCGTATTGAAGCATTATACCACGACGACATCACCATAAGTTCCACAAAAATAAGAGCTGCGCTGGAAGACGGCAATTTATTACAGGCCAATGAATTACTGGGTTATCCATATCTTTATCTGGCCAAAGTAGTTAACGGTCTGAAGATTGGCAGAAAATTGGGATTTCCCACAGCAAACCTCGATATCAGTGAAAATGAAAAAATCATTCCCAAGCAGGGAGTTTACGCTGTTTTTGTAGAAATTGACGGCGTTTTCCATAAAGGCGTTCTGAACATTGGTTACCGGCCAACCTTAAACCTGCCCGAGCCACAACTCACCATAGAAGCACACCTGATTGATTTTGAAGGGGATTTGTATGGAAAAGAAGTAGCTGTTTTCTTTATGGAACGAATCAGGGATGATATTAAGTTTGAAAATATTGAGCAATTAAAATCGCAGATTAATCAGGATATTGAAATGGCAAAAGAGCTTTTTGCAAAGCACAAAAACTGGGAAGAGATTCAGAATAATTTATTTATCGGACTTTTTTAGCTTTTTTTTCCAAAAATCCCTGTTTTCTTTTATCACACAATGCATACAAATACATACAACATCGTTCATACGATAAAATATATTGATAACTAAATTATTATCCTGTTTATAAAAATTTTCTTGTTAAAATAACACAACCTGTTATATTTTGTTTTATATTTGTAAGGAGTTAGTTTTTATATCGATATAATACCAATGTCTCATTTGAAGTAATCAAATTATTACAAATGAAAACGACGGTAAATTTCGTTTGAAAGCACCTCAACCTCAATAAGGCTGTTATATAAATTCAAACGAAAGTAACTCAAGGTTCTTTTTTATTAAAATATATGTAGCGTTAGCTATTATTCTTTTTTTAGAAATCTCGCGGATTTTCACACAACAAGAATAATAAGTCAAACGCTCACGCTATGGCGTGGGCTTAACTTATTTGTTGTGTGGGTTTCGCGAGAACCTCTAAAGAGAATATAGTTAACCCGTTGTGCATTTAGACCAAATTAAGTTTAATTTTATTGATTGGTCTATC
>CAZDUU010000356.1:0-3251 GCA_964508675.1 uncultured Bacteroidales bacterium
GCTGCTGAATTAATGCTGCGCGAACTTATCCGTAAAATTAACCCACGTCGTCGTTTTTTCTCCCCATCACTGAAGCTGGTAGTCGCTATCCCATCAGGAAGTACGGAAGTTGAAATCCGTGCTGTACGTGACTCCTCCGAGCATGCCGGCGCACGCGAAGTGTATATGATATACGAACCTATGGCTGCTGCTATTGGTATCGGTTTAGACGTTGAAGCTCCGGAAGGCAACGTTGTAGTTGACATAGGTGGTGGAACAACAGAAATTGCCGTTATTTCACTGGCTGGTATTGTCTGCAATAAATCTATCCGTGTGGCAGGTGACGTTTTCACTGCCGACATTATGGAATATATGCGCAGTCAGCACAATATGAAAGTTGGTGAACGTACAGCCGAAGAAATTAAAATCAATGTTGGAGCTGCTGTTCGCGACTTAGACGACCCTCCATCCGATTACATTGTAAAAGGCCCCAGTCTGACAGCTTCCATGCCATTGGAAATTCCCATTTCTTATCAGGAAATTGCTCATTGTATTGATAAAAGTTTATCACGCATTGAAAGTGCCATTCAACAGGTACTTGAAGAAACTCCGTCTGAACTTTATAAGGATATCACCAATAGTTGTATTTATCTGGCAGGTGGCGGTTCGCTAATCAGAGGTTTAGACAAGCGTCTGACGGATAAATTCAATCTTAAATTTAAAGTTTCTGAGGATCCTCTGCATGCAGTTGCCAGAGGCACCAGCACTGTTTTAAAGAATTTAAATCGTTTCCAGGCTATCCTCATGCGATAAAAGCATATATGATTTCGTATGAGAACGATCCTAAGGTTTATTATTAAGCAACATAATCTGCTTGTATTTCTTATCATTTCAGTATTTTGCTTAGTTCTGACCATTAGAAACAACGATTATCAAAAAGCTGTCAGTGTTAAATTTTTTGACGAAGTAACCGGCAATATTCATCATGGATATTTCTCCATTGTTCAATATTTGAATACCATTAACGAAAATAAAAAACTGGCAACAGAAAATGCTCTTTTGCGCAAAGCACTTTTGAATAAAAAAGATACCGGTAATCAAATCATTACAAACAATAACCAATACGACCTGATTATTGCTAATGTAATTTATGCCAGCGTATTCAGGTCAAATAATTATTTAGTCATAAATAAAGGAAGCCTTGACAGCATAAAACCCGATATGGGTGTTATTTGTCCCGAAGGTGTTGTAGGTATTATTAAAAGTACTTCGCCTCATTTCTCGGTAATTATTCCTGTTATCAATACGAATGCTCATATCAGCTCCCGAATTAAAACCAACAAATATTTCGGAACAACAACCTGGGATGGAATAAACCCGGAAGTTGTTAACCTTTCGGACATTCCTTATCATGTTAAATTAAAACAGGGCGACACCGTTATCACCAGCGGTTTTTCTGCGATTTTCCCAGAAGGGATTAATATCGGAACTATTAAACATTTTGATAACAGTGAAGGAAGCGACTTCTATAACATTGAAATTAAGTTAAGTACGGAATTCAGTAAGATCAACTTTGTTTATATTGTAAAGAATAAGCTACAGGAAGAATTTAAAAATATACAAAATACGTCTGACAATGCCCAATAATATCTTTTCACATATTATCCGTTTCTTTGTCTTAATCCTTCTTCAGGTTTATATTCTGAACAACGTCTTATTTTTTAATATTCTAAATCCATACATTTACATTTACTTTATACTGCTTCTACCTTTTGAAACGCCACCGGTACTATTAACCATTCTAAGTTTTATGATAGGTATCAGTGTCGATTTATTCTCCGGAACAATCGCTATACATGCTTTTGCATCTACTATTACCGGATTCCTGCGGCCTTTCGTTTTAAAAATATTCTCACCACATGACGGGTATGAAAAAAATTCAGCTCCGACTATTGCTTTTTATGAAGTAAACTGGTGGATAAAATATGCACTGTTCGTAACCCTCATTCACCATAGTGTACTTTTCTTTACGGAAACATTCCATTTTCAACATTTTTTCTTTACACTGATAAAGATTATTGCCAGCACTGTTTTAACCCTGATTCTGATGTTGCTGCTCCAATATTTTTTCCATAAAAAATCGAATAAACTATGATAAATCCGTATAGTCAGCGAAAATATACTATTGGAGGAATCATCGTTTTTATAGTGCTAATTTACGTAGCCCGACTATTTTATATGCAGCTTATCGACGATTCTTATAAATACTCTGCACAAAACAACTCGCAAAGACGAATAACTAAATATCCCGCACGTGGTGTGGTTTTCGACAGGAGTGGAAAAATTCTTGTTTACAATGAACCGGCTTACGATTTAATGGTAATTCCATCTCAAACACAGGCATTTGACACCACAGACCTTGCCCTGATTCTCGAAGTTGACCCGTTATTAATCCGGTTGATTATTGAAAAAGCCAAAGCTTATTCAAAATATAAACCCTCTGTCATTGTACCCCAGCTCTCGTTGGAAACGACGGCCATTGTGCGTGAAAAATTATTCAAATTTCCCGGATTTTTCCTGCAATCGCGAACCCTCAGAAAATATCCCAGACCCATAGCTTCACACCTTTTAGGATATGTGGGCGAAGTGGACGAAACGTATATCAAAAAACACTCCTATTATAAGATGGGTGATTACGTTGGAATAAGCGGACTTGAGCGTACTTACGAGGAATATTTAAGGGGGACCAAGGGAGTCAGTATCTATCTGGTTGATGTTCATAACAGGATTGTAGGAAATTTTGCTCAAGGAAAGTACGATACAGCTGCTGTACCTGGAAATAACATCACAACGGGAATTGATATTGAGCTGCAGGAATACGGCGAAAAGTTAATGCAAAACAAAAAAGGTAGTATTGTTGCCATTGACCCCCAGACAGGTGAAATATTAGCATTAGTATCCAGTCCTAATTACGACCCATCTTTGCTGGTCGGAAGAAAAAGAGCCAAAAACTACGCTGTAATGCTAAAAGACACCCTTAAACCGCTTTTCAACCGTGCATTAATGGCTAAATATCCTCCGGGTAGTACATTCAAGATAGCAGGTGCTTTAATCGGGCAACAGGAAGGAGTTTTGACTCCTGCCACTTCATTTGGATGCTCCAAGGGATTCACCATGGGAAATATTCACGTAGGATGCCATGCACATGCCAGCCCTTTGAACTTACCACAATCTATCCAGCACTCGTGTAACTCTTATTATTGCCAGGCATT
>CAZDUU010000357.1:0-3247 GCA_964508675.1 uncultured Bacteroidales bacterium
TTCCACATTTTGCTCACGGGTAATATTTCTGAGCAAGTCAAAACCTATGATACTCATAAATGCTCCGGGAACTCCATGTCCGGTACAGTCAACCGCTGCCACGAATATTTTACTTTCTTTTTCAGTAATCCAGTAGAAGTCACCGCTAACAATATCTCTTGGTTTATACAAAATAAACGAATCGGGCAAAAGCTTACGGAACAAATACTCAGAAGGCAAAAGTGCTTCCTGAATTCTCTTGGCATAATTGATACTGTCGGTAATATTTTTATTTTTAACTGTAAGTTCTTCTTTCTGGCGTGCAATTTCTAGTGATGCCAATTGTTTTTGTCTCAGTGCTTCATTGGCTTCCTGCAATTTTTTGGTTCTGGATCTGACATAAAGAAATACAATTCCCACAACCAACAAGAAATATGAGATATATGCCCAGATTGTTTTATAAAAGGGTGGCTTAACGATAATTTTAATAGTAGTTTCTTTATCGTTCCAAATACCGTTATTGTTACTTCCTTTTAAGTGTAAGGTATATTCACCAGGTGCTAAAACCCCGATATCAATAAAGTTTTTATTGCCAATGAAAACCCAATCGTTCATTAGTCCTTCAATCCAATATTTAAACATATTTTTCCTTGGATTTGAAAACTCAAGAGCAGCAAACCAGAAAGTAATAGAATGATCGTCGTAGCTTAATTCAATAAGGCTTACGTCTGAAATATTTTGAGAGATATGCTGTCCTTTTGCTGTATTTTTTTCAAATGTTGTAAAAACCACATTGGGAATAAAGGAATTGTCTTTCTGGTTTTGAGGGTTAAAAGCTGTAAAACCATTAGTTCCGCCAAAGAATATCTCACCCGAAGGTGTAATGAACGAAGCACCATTGTTAAACTCTAATCCCTGGATTCCATCATTTACATCAAAAGCAATAAATTTCTTTTTGTTAATATCAAAAAATGCTATCCCTCTGTTGGTGCTCATCCACAAATTACCGTTCTTGTCCTGTATCAGTTCATATATGGTCCCATTGGGAAGACCGTCATCGATAGTATAATATTCGAAAGTATTGTTGCGCTTGTTAAATTTATCAAGTCCTGAGCCCGTTCCAACCCAAATTGTATTCTCATCAAACATATCTTCAATCACATGGTAAATATAGGGGTTGCTTGGTATATAATACAAACGTTGCTGTCCATAAACAGGTTTTTTTGATTTTTTATAACCAATTCTAAAGCATTTGTTTGTGCTATAATCAAAACGATTTAAACCAGTACGCGTTGCTATCCACACAAAACCTGATTTATCGCTTGCTGTACAGACAACAGTATTATCGTATAGGCTTAATGAATCGTTCAGGACACTTGAAAATGAAGTTACCGTTTTTGAGTCAAAATTAAAACGATGTAACCCGTTTCTGGTCGAAATCCATATATTCCCCTTATAATCCTCATTTATATTATAAATTCTGACTCCTCTTAACTTTATGTTTAAGGACGTATTAAAATAGTTATCAACATCGCTGAAATGATTTGTTTTTTTATCAAAAATTGAGATTCCGTTTTTTGTTCCTATCCATATAAGGCCATGACTGTCTGCATAAATAGAGTGGACATTGTCGCCGACTATTTTTTCAGGTTTTGTAAGCGTAGTGATATTAGTTACGTTATTATTGTTCCTGTTAAAAATACTAATTCCGTTTTCCCATGTTCCAACCCATATTATTGAGTCATTTTCTGCATATAACGATGCAATATTATCGGAACTGAGATGAAGGCTGTTTGGATTTTTATTTTTTGAAGAGCGATAGGTTTTAAACTTTTGAGATTTTAAATCGCATTTATCCATCCCGTTGGCATCATAACCTATCCATAGATTCATGGTTCTGTCCTCGAATAATGAAAGGATAAAATTATAATAAATCGTATTTTCGCTTCCTTCTTCATTTTTGAAATGACTAAACTGATTTGTCGAGGGGTCGAATATGCTAAGTCCCCCACCATAGGTTCCAATCCACAGTAAATTGTTTTTACCCCAGTACAGTGCATTAATATTATTGATTACAGGACCATTTTTAGGATTCTTTTCATCAGAATAATAGTGAATAAAACGATTTCTCCTTTTGTCGAGTTTATTTAAGCCATTTTGTGTTCCGATCCATAAGTTTCCTTTTTCGTCAAAACTAAGGCTGGTAATATTATTATTTGACAATGAATTCATATCCTCTTCGATATGATTATAAGGCTTAAATACTTCCATTTTTTTTATAAAATAAAATAAACCATTTGAAGTGCCGACCCAAATACCTTCAGCATCTTCAATCATGGGAAAGCCTTTATCTGACTTATTATTCACAAAATAATCAAGAGCATGATCATACTTGGTTATTTTTTGAGTCAACGTATCGAGTTTATATAAAGAATTGTAAGATTTAAACCAGATATAACCTTCTGATCCTACCAGAACAGAAAAGATTTCTTCTTCGTTATTTACATCATAATGTTTAAATTTACCAGTGGTAGGGTTAAAAGAGTTCAAGCCGTTTTGGGTAGCAAGCCATATGATACTGTTATCATCTTCATCAATTCCGTAAACCCAGTTTCCCGAAATAGAAGTGGTATCTAACGGATTGTGCTGGTAAACCAAAAATTTATATCCGTCGAACTTATTCAAACCATCCTGGGTACCAATCCATATAAAGCCTTTTTTATCCTGGAATATACAGTTTGCTGAACCTTGAGATAAACCATTATCAACGGAGTAGTGTTCTATTTTTAAATTTGGAATCTGAGCCCACAAATTACTTACTAACAAACTAAATGTCAGTAAAATAAACAAAAATATTTTCATCTTTAGCTATACACAATTTTTCATGCTAAAATAGCTATTTTTTCAATAGATTTATGAGACTTTATGCTTTTTTATTCACATTCGTTATAAACCCTTCCCCATAGCATAAATTCTGATAATCAGACGATGGAGATTTGATTTTATTACATTCAAAAAGACTTGTCCATTTTTTATCGACCAGAGAAATTGTATTGTTATCACTTATTGTCGGGTTGGGAATGATTCTATTGGGCGAAACTTTAATGCTGCCATCAAAAATTAACAAGTTCAAATCGCCTGTTTTTTTCACATTAAAATCGACAGAGGGGTCAAAGTTTGCCATAAAATGCCATGCCCATTGCTTCAAACCCATACCTTTCAAACCTTTGTCCAAAATAAAAATTCGCAATTCACTCAATTTACTCTG
>CAZDUU010000358.1:0-3244 GCA_964508675.1 uncultured Bacteroidales bacterium
TATCTGCAATTTCTTTTATTGATTTACCTTGAGAGAGAAATTTCAATATTTCCTTTTCTCTTGCTGATAAATATTCCTTGGGCTCACTTTCTTTCTTTAAATCTTTTCCGGTTCTCTGCATGAGTCTGATGAGTTCAGATACAGATTGATCAATAGAATATTTCTCATTAAAAAGTGCCAGTGTATCGTCGCCGAAATGCTCATAAATCAAGGCTATAGATAATGTTCTTTGCTTTGACGCAAGCATTTTTTTCCACTCTTCTTCTATATTATATATAAGTATAGGGTTAATGACAATTACATCGAACTGATGAATTTTATGTTTTAGATTTTCAAAATTATTAAACCATGAAGTATTAAAATTTCTGCCGCTTTTTTTTAGTAATGAATGAATACCTTCTGCAATGATCTCAGACGGTTCCACTAAAGCAATATTTGACGGGTGGCTCATTATTTTTCTTTTTCAAGTATGGAGATAAGCGGAACAAGAATTTTATCTTCAATAATAGAGTGATTATGCAAATCGTACTCCAGTTCAAAAAGGTGAAAAATAATCTGGCGCTTAAGTGATGCAAATTCACCGGCTTTTAAATGATGAACCAGCAAATTCTTTAAATCGCTGAGTTTCTCTTCAATGTCGTTATGATGATCCTGGTATTGTTTAATGGAGAAGGAATTGTTTTTATATTTCTTATCTGAATAAAGTTTTTCAACATATGGAAAAACATTTTTTTCTTCGTAATCCAAATGTTCAACAACTTCGTTGATATATGCCTCAAAGAATTTTTTCAAGAGACTTATTTCTTTTGCTTTGGATTTTGTCTCCAGCTCATTTAAAAGTTGGTTAATGAGAGGGTATTTTTCGTTTTTATAATAAAAATGAGAGTGTTTGAGGAAATTAATAATGGTGGGCAGGCAGTCCTTGCCGGCACTGAGTCTGGGTATCTCGGAATTTCCATAATAGATGTTGAAAATGGCAAGAATTAATGACTCATTTAGTTTTTGTGCCTTGCAAAAAGATTTTATGGTCTGATTTTTTTGTACATCAAAAAGTTGAAGGTGTTCGAATGCCAGTAAAATATATGGATTAAGCTCAATGACCTCATAAAGATGATCATTGAGCTTAATATTTTTATAGGCTTGCATATTAGTTTTCTAATACTTTAAACTCAACACGACGGTTTTGCTGGCGGCCTTCTTCAGTATCATTGGTTGCTATTGGCTGCAGATAAGCATACCCTTTGTATTCAAGACGGCTGGAAGCTATTCCTTTGCCTATCAGATAATCAACCACTGCTTTGGCTCTAGATTCAGAAAGTTTCTGGTTGTATTGTAACGACGATTTATTATCGGTATGTCCGCTGATTTCAATTCGTAGTTTCGGGAAATCGTTTAACATTTTAACCAATCTGTCCAACTCTGCAAATGATTCGGGTCTTAAGGTTGATTTTCCATAATCAAAGAAAATATTGCGGAGTACAACTTTTTGTCCCACAGCAAGTTTATTTAATGTAATGTCTTTTGTAACTTCCTGATAACCTGTTGCTGCCGGAATGTCAAAGTTTTCTGAATGGAAAAGATAACCTTCGGCTTTAACAGCTATACCGTAATTACGGCCTGAAGGTAACGAAACCAGATATTTTCCGCTGGCGCTGTTGGAAGAGCTTACAGATACAACTTCGTTTTTGGTGTTGTCAACAATTTCAATTTGTGCTTCAACAGGATTATTGGTCATAGCGTCTTTAATGGTTCCTTTTAATATGGTCAGACGCATGGTTTTAATTTCTACTTTTTCAGCAACAACACTTTCACCTACAGGTGCTACATTTGCAAGTAAATTGTCTTCATTATGCAATACTGGAGGTTTTTCTGGTCCTCTGAAGGTAATCATATAAATATCCAGATCGCCAAAACCATTTTCAGTTGCAGAGCTGTAATATCCGTGTTTTCCACTGGCACTCATAACGAAGAACAGATCATCGTCGGGAGTGTTAACAGGATAGCCAAGATTTTCCGGCTTTGACCAGGTTCCATCATCATTCATAACTGATTTGAATACATCGAAACCGCCCATACTGTTATGTCCGCAAGAACTGAAGTAGAGTGTGCGACCGTCAGGATGCATGAAAACGCCTTCTTCATCATATTCTGTATTTACAACACTTCCAAGATTACGGGGCTGTCCCCAGCGTTCTTTCTCAGCTTCCCATTGTGAAACCCAAATATCATGGCCTCCAAAACCGCCTTCTCTGTCACTTACAAAATACATGGTCTTTCCATCAAAAGAGAATGATGCTGAGGTTTCATGAAACTCGGTATTGATATATTTTTTCATTGGTCCGTCATCTGGTGCAGTCCATTCAGAACCTTTCAGTTTTGAAACATAGATATCACCGTTATTGACTTTACCATTAAACGTGAAAAGCTGTGTCCCATCAGGCGATAGACCTACAGTAGCATCGTTATTTTTGGTGTTTAATGGTTTGCCTACATTTTTAGCTACTGACCAACCGTTTCCATCGTTATATGATTCGTAAATATCTTCAAAATACAGATTGTCATCGGGGTCTGCACCACCACCATATGTGTCAGGACGTCGTGAGGTGAACAGTAACATGGATTCATCTGCCGAAATCAGGGGACTGTATTCGGGAGCAGTTGTATTAACATTTGATCCGAGATTATCAATAAATACACGTACCGGATTCTTTATTAAATCTTTACCATAACCACATTCCTGAATTTTTTTATCAATATCTTTACGTTTTTCTTGTAATTGGCTGGGACTTAACTGACTCCTGTATTTAGAATAGAACTCAATCGCCTTTTCGAAATCGTTATTATAATGATAACTTCTTGCGAGTAAATATACAACATCAGGCTGTATAGCAGGATTAAGACTATATGCTTTTTTTAGGAAGTCCAGGCTTTTTACTTTTTGAATGGAATGAAGATAGCAGTTTCCAATTTTATAATTGAGCATAGCATTATTGGGTACATACTGGTGAACCTTTAAATAAAAATCCAGAGCGTTTTTCATTCCACCTCTTCCCAGTACATAAAATTCTTCAGCTTTTGAAAGGTATTCTTTCGCTATTTTGTAATCATCTTTACTGGAAAAATCGTCCTTTTTAATTTCGACTTCCTGAGCAAAAATATTGTTCATCAGGAATGAAAGAACTGATATTGCGAATATATATTTTATAGTTTTCATCTTCGGGCCTCCTATTTACAATCAGAAATA
>CAZDUU010000359.1:0-3229 GCA_964508675.1 uncultured Bacteroidales bacterium
CTAGAAAAGAACAACTCAATTATCGCTAAAGAAAAAATATTAATCAATTAATTACCTGCTTTTTATTGTGTAATTAGAAAATTTAAGCAATTAAGGTATTTAACTACTTAATTATATCAAAGGATTATATCTTTTAGTCAACCACTAAAAGCTTTTAGTCAAATTACTCATTATTTAAAATGATTTTTACGGAACTTGCGTAATATTTTTGCGTACAAAGAAGTAAGTATTTTTACTTTATACATGAAAAAAATATACGCTATATGAAAACCGCATTTTTAACAGTGCTTTTGGTAATTTTTTCCATTAGCCTGTGGTCCCAGGGATATATGTGGACCAAACAGTTTAAAGGTACGGGGCAGGCAAACCCAACCGATGTAATTCAGGATAATAGCGGCAATTACTACGTTTACGGTAATTTTAACGGAGAAATTAAAGTTGACACCGTAACTGTTAATGCTGTGGCATTACAAGATGTATTTATTGCAAAATTTAACGGGACAGGCCAGCTTCAATGGTTTAAAACAATAGCAGGAAGTGGAACCGAAAGTGCCTATGGAATTGATATCAGCAATGACGAACAATATATTTACTTATCAGGAGTATTTAATAACACCCTATCGTTTTTTGGACAAACAACTATTTATAATAATGGAGGAAATGATATTTATCTGTCTAAAATCGATTTAAACGGAAATATTATCTGGGCAAAAAATATTGCATACGGGCCAACTCATCAGATGGGAGGTTATTTTGACATTGATGGAACCGGAAATATCATAATGGTAGGACAATTCACTTCTTCTATTACGTTTTATAATGACTTATACCACCTTACTTTAGCTGCTGAAGACATGTATCAAAAACAAAGCTTTGTCGCAAAATTCAACGCAGATGGAAATCCTCTCTGGTCCAAATTATTTTATGGAACATCCGATTTAAGCTACATCAGAAATGTATCATTAGTTGGTAATGAATATTTTGTTTCGGGTCAGGTTGCCGGCTCCGTTACATATGATGGAAAGCCTTTGTTTACTATCCCTGCAAGTATTTCTGCATTTAGAAGTGGGCTCATAATGAAACTTGATGCAAATGGAAATATGGTCTGGAACAGAAAAATATTAACGACTAATAAAGATCTTTTTGTAATAAGACACACTTCCGATTTATATGGAAATCAATATATCACGGGGAAGTTTGCTTCTTACAGGATAAAATTTGACTCAACTGCGACCGACACTTCAAAAAAACTGTATTATAATGTAACGAGTGTTGGAACTTATGATTTATTCGTTGCTAAATATAGTAGAAGCGGTTCATTTCAGTGGGCAAAACTATATGGCAGTATTAAAGATGAAAATGTAATAAATATCAATTATACAAACGGACAGTTAATGTTAACCGGCTCTTATGGAGCTGCTATGAATATAGGAAATATAGCTCTTGACTTTAAGGCACAAAGCGACGGATTTCTTGCATTATTAGATCAAAATGGAACTGTCTCTAAAGTACTAAATGCAAAAGGGAAGTTGGCAGAAACAGGAAATTCAGGTTATTTTAGTAACACTGCAAGAAATTTTGCCTGGATTGGCGAATTTTATTCCGACACTCTGTTTTATGGCACCAACACATTGATTAATGATTATGCCACAAAAAGAGATGGCTTTTTAACCAGATACGGATGTTTTGATAGTGTCAGCTTTGTTGTGACAAAAATATCATGTTCCGGATTAAACGACGGAAGCGCAACAGTAAATCCATCATACGGAAGCGAGCCATACACCTACTTATGGAGTAATGGTTCCACATCCCAAACTGTTTCAAATTTATCAGCAGGAACATACATAGTAACAGTAGTTGGGAGCAACAATTGTTCATTGACTCAGTCTGTTAGTCTCACTCAGGTACCGACATTAAGCGCTGAAATAATAAATATTCAGGACATAGGCTGCTGGGGGAGCAATACTGGTTCTGCAACCGCAAATCCAGTAAATGGGACACCGCCATATACATACAGATGGTCTAACAATAAGACGACTCAGATAATTACAGATATTCCTGCTGGAGTTTATAGTGTAACTATAACCGACAACTGTGGAACAAAAGCAATTGCTTCTGCTACTATTTATCAGGATGCAAAAGTAGATGCTTCTGTAAGTGGAACAACATTATCCTGCAACGGAGGTGCTGATGGAACCGCAACGGCAACTCCAATCGGCGGTCTTTCACCATATACATACAGATGGAGTAATGGGCAAACAACTCAGACTGCTGTTGGACTATCAGGTGGAACGACTTATAAAGTGACCGTAAAAGATGGGTGTGCGAATTCTGTTGTAAAAACGATTTCCTTATCAGAACCCACTGCATTAGCCGGAACCGTTACTACATATGCTTCATCTACCTGTCAACCCACAGGGACTGCTGTAGCAGAAGGAATTTATGGAACACCACCCTATACTTATAAATGGAATACCGGTGCAACAACTGCATCCATTTCAAATCTTTCTGCAAACACCACTTATACCGTAACGATAAAAGATGCCTGTTTAGCTCAAAAATCCATCTCAAAAACAGTTGGAGCGAAAACCATTACTATCACCATTACTTCAACATGTACCCCAAGCGGAACTTGTCAGGGGGCTTTAAAAGCAACCGTAGTTGGAGGCGATGCTCCATATACATATCTTTGGGATAACGGTCAAACAACCCAAACTGCGGTTAATCTTTGTAGGGGAAGATATGCTGTGACAGTTACAGATGCTTTAGGTTGTACTAAATCCCAAAAAAATCTGGCAGTTAATAATTGTGCAAAATCATTTATTACTGAACAAGATAATTCAAACGAAGATGTTGATCAAATAAACAAAGATATAGTAATTTATCCTAACCCTGCTAACGAACTATTAAACATAAAAATACCAGTAGAATCCATGGATGAATATTATGGAGTTGAAATTTATGATGTAATCGGTAATTTGGTATATAAACAAAAACCCGAACTGGTTCAGGATCAGATATCACTTAATGTAAGCAATTTTGCCGAAGGTATTTATATGATTAAAATAATACAGGGGAACAATTTATTCCAAAGAAAGATTATCATTAGCCGATAAATAATTTAGGTAAAGAAAGGCTGTCATAAATGACAGCCTTTCTTTTATATTATAAATCCCTTTGTTAATGGGTAAAATATCATTATCTTATTTTTTATCAATTATTTACACAT
>CAZDUU010000360.1:0-3228 GCA_964508675.1 uncultured Bacteroidales bacterium
GAAAGCCTTTCTTCCTATGCCCGTCAATTTCTTAATCGCATGTCAAAACCTGAAGTTGACTTTATTAGTGGTATTCCGCCTGCCATCGCAATTGAACAAAAAACAAACACATCCAATCCACGCTCAACGGTTGGAACATCTACGGAAATACACGAATATCTAAAGCTTCTGTATGCCAGAATTGGAAAGACATATTCACCTGTTAGTAAAAAAGAAGTCAAAAAGCATCAGATTAATGATGTCATTAATTTTATTTGTCAAAACGAACAAGGAAATCTTGGGTTTATCGCTTTTTCGCCTTCATCATCTGAGTTTAGTATTGAACAACTTATTCAGCAAGGTTATACTAGAGGTTTTTTTGTCGATGATTTTGTAAGGTTAGATCAGGTTAAATCTGCTTCTGATAAACTATTAATTGTCGTCGATCGTTTTGAAACATGCCACAACAAAGAAACATTAAGTCGATTAACCGATTCCATTGAAACCGCCTTTTTCGAAGGCAAAGGTACCTGTACTATTGCTATCCGAATAAGCGATATATGGAACTTTGAAGTTTTTTCAAATAAATTTGAAGCTGACGGAATTGCATTTGAGGAACCACATCCCCAGATGTTTAATTTTAACAGTCCTGCCGGTGCATGCCCTACCTGCGAAGGTTTTGGACAAACCATTGGCATAGACGAAGATTTAGTAATTCCCGATAAGAATCTTTCTGTTTTTGAAGATGCCGTTGCATGTTGGAAAGGGGAAACCATGCAGGAATGGAAAATGCTTGTAGTTTCCAATGCTCATAAATCAAAATTTCCAGTTCATACTCCTTACAATCAATTATCCGAGCAGGAAAAAACAATGCTTTGGGAAGGGAGTTCTCATTTTCCTGGAATTAATGACTTTTTCAAATATTTGCAGGAAAATCTTTATAAAATTCAATATCGAGTTCTTCTTTCAAGATACAGGGGGAAGACCCAATGTCCTGTATGTAAAGGAAAAAGACTAAAACCAGAAACAGAAAACGTAAGGATTAGTGGTAAAAGTCTGGGCGATATCCTAACTTTACCTATTACAGACGTAAAGCTATTTTTAGAAAGCCTTATTCTTTCAAAACACGATAAAGAAATTTCAAGCCGGTTGATTTACGAGATTAATACAAGATTAAACTATTTAATTGATGTGGGTTTAGGCTATCTTACACTAAACAGGAGCTCATCAACTTTATCAGGAGGCGAATCCCAGCGTGTTCACCTATCTACATCACTGGGAAGTAGCTTAGTCGGATCATTGTATATTTTGGACGAACCCAGTATAGGGCTTCATCCCATTGACAACCAACGATTGATTAAAGTTTTAAAATCTCTGAGAGATATTGGGAACACGGTATTGGTCGTTGAACATGATGAAGAAATAATCAGAAGTGCCGATTATATTATTGATATGGGACCCGGAGCCGGATATAAAGGAGGAGATGTAGTTTTTGCCGGGGATCCCAATATAATAGAAGAAAATATCGATAGCATCACTTCAAAATATTTAACCAATAAGCTGAGTATCCCGGTTCCTCAAAACAGAAGAAAATTTAACCTGACGTTAACCATTAAAGATGCTTACTTGCATAATCTGAAACATATTGATGTAAATATTCCTTTGAAAGTACTTACGGTTGTAACCGGCGTCAGCGGTTCTGGAAAATCCACTCTCATCAATGATATCCTCTTTCCTGCTATTCAAAAAAAACTTGGAAACAGTATTAAGACAAGCGGCTACAGTGACCTTACAGGTGATATTAAATTTATTGAGGAAGCCATTCTCGTAGATCAAAATCCAATTGGACGGTCAACTCGCTCGAATGCAATGACCTATCTTAAGATTTATGATGATATTCGTTCATTATACAGTAATCAGCCATTAGCAAAGAAAATGAATTTCAAGCCGGCCCATTTCTCTTTTAATGTTGACGGTGGTCGTTGCGACGAATGCCACGGTGATGGATATATTACTGTTGAAATGCAATTCATGGCCGATGTAAAATTAATTTGCGAAAGTTGTAATGGTAAAAGATTTAAGCAAGAAGTGCTTGAGGTCGAATACAGAGAAAAAAGCATTTACGACTTACTTGAATTGACCGTCGATGAAGCAATTATTTTCTTTTCTGAAGTAAATACCACAACAGATACTGAAATAGCTAATAAATTAAAAGTGTTGCAGCAGGTTGGCCTGGGTTATTTAAAATTAGGACAGAGCACTTCTACACTAAGCGGAGGAGAAAGCCAACGTTTAAAATTGGCCGGTTTTATCAGCCAAAAAAGCAGTTCAAGCACTTTGTTCATTTTCGACGAACCTACAACAGGATTGCATATTCATGATATTCAATTGCTTTTAAAAGCTTTTCAAATGCTCATAGAAAGACATCACACCATTATTTTAATTGAACATCACTTAGATATTATTAAAAATGCTGATTGGATTATCGACCTGGGGCCGGAAGGTGGAAGCAATGGCGGATACATCGTTGCGACCGGCACACCAGAAGAAATAGCAAAAAATGAAAAATCTCTTACCGGCAAATTCTTAAGAGAAAAACTCATAAAATAAAAAAGGCTGCTTATTCAGCAGCCTTTTTCTTTATACCTTAATTAAATTATTTATTCTGGTCAAATGAATTTTCAACATTCATAAATCCAACCAAAACTGAAACACAACCACTTAAAATCTGGTCATTCAATTCGTCGGATGTTTGAACCTGAATTGAAATAATTAATTGTTTACTTGATTGGAGTTTAAAGTCCCAACTTTTTGCATAGTTATGTTTTTTATTGTCATAAAGAACATTGCGTTCTGCATCAAGAACCTGAAACTGAACCGGAGGAAGATTTTCATCACCACAAATTGTGACTCTGTATTCCTGTCCGGCATAAAAAGTTTTGTATAATTCTGCTGTTTCACCTTCGCTCAAAACAGTAGCGTTATAAATACCATCGTGAACATAAGGGAGCAATTCCAGTTTGCAAATCTTTTTTGCAAAATTCTTACATTGAGCAGAAGCCATATTGGTAAATGCTACCAAACTAAAAACAATAACGGTTAATAATAATATCTTTTTCATAGCTCCCTGTTATTTAATAATGTTAGACCTAATTTCTGAAACTGTTTTTTCAAGTTCGTTGAAAATTTCAGGTGTAAACTTAACTTCAGATGTTGAAGTAATTATGCTCTTACCATCTTTTTCTACAA
>CAZDUU010000361.1:0-3211 GCA_964508675.1 uncultured Bacteroidales bacterium
TAGAATATCAGATTCCGGTTCTGAGGGTTGAGGGTTCGAGTCCCTCCGAGGTCACAAAGTATTTTTTCGAATAATTTTTTAGGCAAAACAGCATTCAAGAAATATTTCACTAAAAAAATGATTACCGATTTTACTGCCATTGACTTCGAAACAGCACAGGGAGCAAGGAATAGTATCTGTGCAATAGGACTTGTGCGTGTTGAAAAAAATCAGATTGTAAAAACCATTGATCTTTTGATAAAGCCACCGCAAAACCAATATTTCTGGAAAAACACCGAAATTCACGGCATTGATGCTGATATGACAAAAAATTCCCTGACGTTCGATAACGTGTGGAATGACATTAAACCATACATTCAGGACCAGCATGTGGTAGCACATAATGGTGCTTTTGATTTCGACGTCCTTAGCAAAACTCTTACTCATTACGGGATTGAGCTGCCGGAATATAGCCGTCACTGTACTTATAAAATTTTTGGAAAGGCGTTAAACATCTGTTGTCAACGTTATCATATTGAACTAAATCACCATAATGCACTTAGCGATGCTATTGCCTGCGCCAAGTTGTTTATGATTCATTTATCTGACCAGTAAAAGATTTAGCTTGAATTTGGTTGAAGTAACCTTTATGTATTAACTTTCTTTTGCTTGTCAAAAATAAATTTACATAGAAAAAGCACTACAAAAGCCAACGAATCAATTTATTAAGCACAAGTCTATGCTTCGATAAACTCAGTATGACTTATTAATTAAACATTTAAGAATCGGGACTGTCTATTTTGTCAGCAAAAGCAGTAAAATATGCGACGGGTTATCGCTTGTGTAATGAGGGTATATTTTAGCTGCGGTCTTGTCTTGTTATGAATAACGAGACAAGATTTGCCTTCAAAAGAGACGATTTTTTGCTACTTTTTTCTAAAAAAAGTTGAATAAAATTATAATCACCACTAATTCAAACAACTAACCCTCTATCACCATCAACGTTTTTGCTGTCAACGACTTTTTCTGATAATTAAAGGTTTCACTTAACCGGAATGAGTGCGAAACTTTTCCTTTAGAATAATACACATGCACCTGAAAGTCTAAATCTAAAAAGTCCTGAATATTTTCTGAATGGACTGTAAGTTTAGCTTCTGCAATAGTATATACCTCTTCCTGGAAAAGACTTGTTCTGCCCGGAATCGAAAAAACGGAATACGGACCTTCGAGTCGTTGGAAATATTGCTGCAACGGACTAAAAGCAACGTCTGTAAGCGAAGACGGGAACCAGAATTCAACCTTATATTCTTTTTCAGGTGCAGTTCCTGCGTTACGAATCAAAAACTTCGGATAAAACTGAATAGTATGTGGAATGCCATTTTCCATCAAAGCAACACCCTGTGTATTAATCACTCCCACATATTCCAATTTTGGCTGATGACGGTTTTGATAAAGTTGCCTGATTTCGCGCTCGTTCAAACGACGGGGTTTAAGATCGGCCCAACCATAAAACCCATCCTCAGCAACCATGTAAGGAACATCGGGTGAAATTATGTTTATTACCAAAACCGTTTTCCCATTTTCAAAGCTAAGCGGATAAACATCAATATCTTTAATGACCGGTGAAAGATTTGTTTTAACAAGAGTTTTGAGCCAAAATACCGCATTTTCATTTAATTGAATTCCGCTTATTTCTTTCGCTCTCTGACGAAACGATTTAATTCCCAAAACAAGGGTTCCCCCACCCTGATTAGCAACAGCATCAATATATTGCAAAAGCTGCCATTCTTTTCGTTCATTTCCGGGTTGCCACAGCTCAGCATCCAGAAAAAGCAATGAAGTCGATGATTTTGTTTTAAAATCTACCCACGATTGCACTTCAGCTGTAGTGAATTTCACATTGCTCATAAAGCCAGTTCTGATAACGGAAATAACTCTTTGCCTTTTATTCCCTTGGGTGTCTCTTCCAATTCGCAGCATTCGCCGTTAATGTCGTGTTCGAAAAAAAGTGTCCATCGCTTTTCGACAGCTTCATTTAGAAAATCGGTCTTTTCTTTCAGTAAAACCATGGGTTGAATATCGTAAGCCGAAATCCATGGCAACGAAATATGTGATGCTGAAGGGATTAAATCTGCCGGAATTGCCAGTATTTTATTTTCTCCGTGCAAAACAAGCGAAATCATCCCAATCGTATGTCCGTCGTATATTCTTACTTCAACTCCGGGAAAAAGCATTGTATTTTTTTCAATCAAATGAAGTTTTCCGCTTTGATGCAAAGGCATTAAATCTTCTTCCTGAAATGCTGCTTTCTCGCGTGCATTAGGATTCATTGCCCAATCCCACTGACTCTTGCTTACCCAATAATGAGCATTGGGAAAAGTCAGTTTTAATTCTTTATTTTCGTTGTAAAATGTAGCTCCTGCGCAGTGATCCCAGTGTAAGTGAGTAAAAATCACATCGGTAATATCTTCAGTTGAATATCCTGCTTTTTTCAGTGATGTATGAAGATTTCCGTCACCATTCACATAAATGTGCGATAGAAATTTTTCATCATGCTTGTCTCCAATACCGGCATCAATCAATATTTTATGATTATCTGTTTCAATTAAAAGCAAACGGTTGGAAAGATTGCACATATTATTTTCATCGGCCGGATAAACCTTATTCCACATACTTTTGGGAATGACACCGAACATGGCACCGCCATCCACTTTAAAATTTTCGGTTTCGAGAACCTTGACCTTCATTTTTTTTGTACTTTTAACGAGAAATTTGGCTTAAAATTACTAAAAAATATTGTTCAGACCTATGTGGTATCATTTTATAGCAATCGGCGGAAGTGCAATGCACAATCTCGCACTGGATTTGGCAAAGAAAGGACATAAAGTTACCGGAAGTGATGATGAAATCTTTGAACCATCATTGACCCGTTTGAAGAATGCAGGAATACTGCCCGAAGCATGGGGCTGGTATCCCGAAAAAATGAAACCTGAAATTGACGTTGTGATTGTTGGCATGCATGCACGCCCTGATAATCCTGAACTTATCAGAACTAAGGAACTTAAACTGAAATATTTTTCCTATCCCGAATTCTTATACGAGCATGCAAAAGACAAAAAACGCATTGTAATCGGCGGTAGTCATGGAAAAACGACGATCACTTCCATGATTTTGCACGTATTAAAACAAGCCGGAAAAAAATTCGATTACATGGTCGGTGCACAGATCAAAG
>CAZDUU010000362.1:0-3193 GCA_964508675.1 uncultured Bacteroidales bacterium
TAACTATTTTCATGAGAATTTTGATTTAATTGAATTACAACAAGCAGTAAGGAAACAACAAATTGTTCATTTAATATCAAAAGATAAAAAAAGGATTCCAGTTTCAGTCAGATCGTCAAAATTTGTCAGGGGGAACCAGAATGAACTGGGTTGGATTTTTGTTTTCAGCAATGTGTCATCGCTTGAAAAGTACAAAGAACAACTTGAACATGCTTTAGCAAAAGCACAGGAAAGCGAACGCTTAAAATCAGCGTTCTTAGCTAATATTAGCCATGAAATCCGCACTCCCATGAATGGAATAATGGGATTTGCAGAACTTCTGAGTTATGAAAATATTACAAAGGAAGAACAAAAACAGTATGTAGATATTATTAATAAAAGTGGGCAACGACTGCTTTCAATCATAAATGATTTGATAGATATATCAAAAATCGAAGCTGGAATCATGAAAGTTACATATCAGCAATTTAATATGAATGAAGCTGTTCATGATCTTTATCTCTTTTTTAAACCGGAAACAGAAGCTAAAGGATTAAAATTTTCTGTTGAGCTTCCTCTTGTTGACAGTCTGGCTGAAATTGAAACTGATAAAGGAAAATTTCAGGCAATTCTTTCAAATCTGATAAAAAATTCAATCAAATTTACTTCAAAAGGAAGTATTGAAGTCGGCTACAACTTAAAGCCCAATGCAATCGAATTTTATGTAAAAGATACAGGAACAGGAATTCCTGCAAATCGCCAGAAAGCCATCTTTGACCGATTTGTTCAGGCTGATATTGAAGACAAAAAGGCTATGCAAGGTGCCGGACTTGGGTTGTCCATAGCGAAAGCATATACAGAATTACTAGATGGTGAGATATGGCTTGAAAGTGAATACGGTGCAGGGACTACTTTTTATTTTACCCTCCCTATTTCGAAGTTAAATATTGAACACTACCAGATTTCATCCGGCGAAAAGAAATTGAAGCCATTGAAAATGTTAAAAATCATAGTCGCTGAAGACGATATTTCTTCTGCCGCACTTTTAAAGCACATTATCAATGAATTTGCTTCTCAGATAATATTTGCAAAGAGTGGTGTAGAAGCCATTGAATGTTTTCAGAATCATCCGGATACGGATTTGATATTAATGGATATAAAAATGCCGGAAATGAGCGGATTGGAAGCAACAAGAGAAATCAGAAAAATAAGTAATGAGGTGATTATCATCGCGCAAACGGCGTATGCTCTGTCAGGAGATAAAGAAAAAGCGATGGATGCTGGTTTTAATGATTTTCTTACAAAACCAGTTCTTCGCGAGGTTTTACTGGAATCACTTCAAAAATATTTTTCGAAAACAAATTAATACAAATTTTTTCCGGCATCAAATAAAGCAATCATTTCAGCGAGTGGTTGTGTTTTAAAGATACCAGGCTTATTCAGATTAACTTTAACAATTTTGAGCTTGTCAGATATTGTTATTTCAATTTCATGATCTATATATATAAACTCATTTCCTTCTTTTTTGAGTGAGGCAATTTCGTTTTCATTTTTATACAATAGCTCATTTCGTTCTTTGTTAAAGAAGAAACAATTGTAATGACTAAGGCTGAAGCTTTCTTTATTGATAAAGAATTTTGGTTTGTCTTTAGATGGAGCTCCACTCGAAGGGCAAAATGTTGTACAGTTTCCACATTCATTGCAAAAATCACCAATATTTAAAACCTGGTATTGCTGGTTAATACGAAGAATATCTATTTGTTCGGAGGAAATTTGCCCATCAGAATTCTTGATTTCAAAAACAGGAATGGATTTCATTTCTGTGAAGTAAGTATAGTTAGCTCTGTTTGGGCAAACCGTTACGCAAACACTGCAAACATCGTCGCAAAGAAGACAGCGTTTTGCTTCCTGAATAGCCTGCTCTTTTGTGAGCTTGTTGATTACAATATCAAATGATTTGCGTTGATTTAAGTCAGTTTCGTTTAACTCTGCTCCATTTTCCCGTCTTGACTTTTTTATAATATAATCAGAATATGATAGGTTTCGGTTTTCTTTTTCCGGCTCAAACGAGAATAAAATATTTTCCCGTTGAATGATTTTTTCTGCAACCCTTCTGCCATCACCAACAGCACGAATAAAGGTAGACGCATTATGCAACGCATCACCTCCTACATAAACCCTGTCAATATTTGTTTCAAGTGTGCTTTGATTGAAATTTACCGGCCGGTTGGGAAGAAAATCCACGATAACTTCCTGGCCTAATGCAGGAATAATCATATCAGCCGGAATCTCAAATTCAGAACCTTCAATTTTTATTGGTTTTGGACGACCGCTTTTATCGGGTCCTCCTAATTTCATTTTTACACACCTCAAGGCAGAAACACGACCATTAATGGAAAGAACACTTTGTGGAGAAACAAGCTCTATAATCTCGATACCTTCGTCTATCATTGCTTTTATTTCTTCTGATTCGGCAGGCATTTCGGCAATGGTTCTTCTATATAATAATGTTACTTTGCCATTTTCAGGAACAAGACGATACGCTGTTCTTGCAACATCTATCGCTGTATTGCCACCACCAACTACAATTATTTTACTGCCAATATTAAATAATTCTTTTTGCTTAACCTTTTTGAGAAATTCAAACGGATTGCAAACTCCAATGGCTTCTTCTCCTTCAATCTGCAGGGTTTTGAATTTCTGGGCTCCAACAGCGATGTAAACATAATCAAATTGACTATATAAGTCATTAAAAAGCTCATTTGTCATGGAATGGTTAAAGTGTATCTGCACTCCAAGCTTCGTAATTCTTTCCACATCTTTTTCGAGCGATTCTTTTTTTAACCTGAAATGTGGTATAGCATGGGCAACCATTCCTCCGACTGACTCATTTTTTTCGAATATTTCAATATGAAAGCCGGCTAATCTTAAAAAATATGCACACGATAATCCGCTGGGACCAGCACCAATGATGGCTATTTTTTTATCATTTTTCCGGAGTGGCTTTAAGAAATTTTCTTCATTTCCATAGTCAGCAATAAATCTTTTTATTTCACGAATAAGCAAGTTGTTGTCGTAGTTTACACGTGTACATTTCGTTTGACATTCGTGATTGCATACCATTCCGAGGGAATTTGGGAAAGGATTTTTTTTAAGAATTACTTCATAAGCCTTTTGAATATCACCTTTTGCGGTATAATACATGTATGAAGGG
>CAZDUU010000363.1:0-3185 GCA_964508675.1 uncultured Bacteroidales bacterium
AGACTGCTTTAGTGTTTTTGTGATAGTTTTACAAATAGCTTATAATCAGCCATTGCTTCTTTGTCTTTGTTTTGAGAATATTTAATTAATGCCCGGTTTTTATATGCTAAGGCATTATCGGGTTCAATTTTAATCAATTTATCAATGATTTCAATAGCTTCATTATACTTGCTTATATCCATATAAGCAATAGAAAGGTAGAATAAAGCTTTCGTATTTTCAGGTTCTTTTTCAAGTACTTTCTGAAAACAGTCTATAGCCTTTTTTATATTACCTTTTAAGTAATATCTTGAACCGTCTTCAAGAATTTTTTCCAAATGAAAGAGCAATTTTATGTAAAGATAAAATAAAAAATATTAAAAGTCAATAGGTAAAATATATTTTTTCAGCAGAAAAAATTTAATTCTAAGTAGGTTTTTTTAAGTAATTTTCCATTATATGGTAGAATTCCTCTTTCTTTTTTCTTGAAATTGGTATAAGAGTACTATCAGTCATAATTATTCCAAGGTCTTTACTTAAAACAGCCTGAACGTGATCAATATTAATAAGATACGAGTTGTGAATTCTGAAAAAAGGGGGAAAAGTAAGAACATTTTGAAATTCGATTATTTTTTTTGATATAAAATAATTTTCATTCCGAGTAGTAATGAACCGAACGTAGTTCCCTTCGCCTTCTAATCTTATTATTTCATTTAGTTTTAGATAGATAATCTTATCATTGGTGACTATAGAAATCTTTTTTTGTTGATTTTCAAAGTTGTAAAGCAATTTGTCTATTTTGTCATTTACACTTTCTTCTTTTTTTATTTTTTGTTCTACTTTAAGTATGGCGTCTTTTAAATCATTTACATCAATTGGTTTAAGGAGGTAATCGACCGCACTTTGCTTTATCGCCTGAAGTGCGTATTGATTATATGCTGTAATAAAAATAATATCGAAATTAATGGGTTTCATATCATTCAGCATCTCAAATACATTTCCTCCTGGCATCTGAATGTCAAAAAAAACTAAATCAGGATGATGCGTAATAATAAGTTCTTCAGCTTCAGGTATGTTTTTAGCAATTCCTAATACCTCTAAGTCTAAATCGCACAAATTCAATGCGTTGACTAAAAGATCAATGGCATCTTGTTCATCATCCGCAATAATGGCTTTTAACATAAGATATTTTCTTGCAATATACAAAAAAATTAAATCTCGGGATATAGGAAATTTTCGAAAGGATATCTTCTTCTGTGAATGCTCTTTACTTCATTATATATCAGGTCTTTTAATTCATTAATATTATTTTTCTGTGTAGCTGAAATATAAATATTTTTAATGCTTTGTGAGTTTTCTTTTAGTACAATATTTGTTTCATTTACTATTGAATTATAGTCATCACAATTGACCAGATCTGTTTTGTTAAAGATATGAATTATTGTTTTTTCAGTAACTCCGATTTCAAATAAGGTCTTGTTTACAGTTTCAACCTGTTCATCAAAAGTAGGGTGACTAAAATCGATGACATGTAGTATAAGATCGGCATCTTTTAGTTCTTCTAATGTTGATTTAAATGACTCTACAAGGCTATGCGGAAGTTTTCTGATAAAACCAACCGTATCTGAAAGTAAAAAAGGGACATTATTGATTACAACTTTTCTAACGGTTGTATCAAGTGTTGCAAATAGTTTATTTTCGGCAAAAACACTTGATTTACTTAACAAGTTCATTATGGTTGATTTACCAACATTTGTGTATCCAACCAAAGCAACTCTGACCCATTTGCTTCTTTGCTGGCGCTGTGTGTTCATCTGAGTATCAATTTTACTCAATTGATCTTTTAGCAATGAAATTCTTTTTTTGATAACACGTTTATCCGTTTCTAGTTCTTTTTCTCCGGGTCCGCGCATTCCAATACCTCCCTGCTGACGTTCAAGGTGTGTCCATAGACGCGTCAATCTGGGCAACATGTATTCGTACTGGGCAAGCTCTACCTGCACTTTGGCATAAGCTGTTTTTGCTCTCATTGCAAAAATATCCAATATCAGATTTGTTCTGTCTATTATTTTACAGCTTAGTAGTTTTTCAATATTCCTTAGCTGAGTTCCATTCAACTCATCGTCGAAAATTACGATGTTAATCTCCTGCTGATGAATAAAGTTTTTTATTTCAAGCAATTTGCCTTCGCCTAAATATGTTTTTGAGTTTGGAGAATTAATTTTTTGAAAGAACTTTTTTTCTGTATGTAAATCAGCAGTCAATGCTAAAAATTCTAGTTCGTCCAGATATTCATTTGCTTTTTTTTCATCAATATCAGGAGTAATAATACCTATTAAAACACATTTTTGCATAAAAGTTGAGCTTTGAGCATAGCTATTTTATCCTGAAATTATTGTCTCTGAGCAAGTCAGAAAATACCTGCTTAAAAATACCTGTTGCTCCTGAGATCATCTCAATATCCGATGGAAAAGGAATGGGTAATTGCCCTAAATGTTTTTTTGTTTCTTCGTCCAGTGCTCTTAAATCACCATTTGCAACCGAAGTTACATGCTCAAAGAAATAATCACTTCCAATGGGCTTAGTTGTGATTTCACTTTGTTTCTCTACTTCGAAATACGTGACTTCTCCATCTAAATGAGCAGTTTTCTGTTGTACAGTTTCAATCAGCTTACAAGATACTTCTACAATTCTGGGCTTTCTAATAGGGTTGCCAAGCGAATCTTTTACAACATTGTTATTTTGGTCAAGTACAACTTCGGTTCCGTCTTCAACTTTTTTAGTTTTTATACTTTCGCGAACAAATACTTTTTCGGGTGCTATAATAATTGATTTCAGGTTGAGCTTAATGATGTAATGGTAGTGATCATTATTGTCCATAATAGGAAAATACCTTACCCAGCGGCTGTCGAGCTTATCAAACTCAAGATTAAATATTTGATTCTTAAAATCGTTGGAAAGTTTATAAATAGTATTGTTTATAAACATTAAAGTTACCTTTGATACACCTTTTTGTAAACTTTGAGTAATTAAATTATCTACATCCTGGTAGTTTTCGTAATAATATTTTACGTTTTTAAAATTTTCGTATGCTTCCCGTGCTTGGAATCTGTCACCTGATGCAAGTAACTGTTTGCCTCTGACGTACCAATATTCAGCTGCGTTTTGCTTTGCATTAGCAATGTCTTTGTCGTAATCTATATACG
>CAZDUU010000364.1:0-3180 GCA_964508675.1 uncultured Bacteroidales bacterium
TTATACTATTCCGGTTGAATGGAAAGTTATTGCAAAAAATCATATTTTGCATGAGCTTCAGCCGGGGGATAGTTTAATTGTTCCTGTTCATGTGGTTCCCCGTGAAAAGTTTAAAGGGAATACCCGTTTTATGTTTTATGCCTTTTTAAGTGATGAAAAAGGTAAAAATATAGGAATGAACTTTTTTTATGGTTTGATTAAGAAAAATATTCATTGGGCATTAACCGTGTCTGACAATAAAATATATATACCGAGAAATGTTGAACAAATTCCTTTTACCGTGGGAATTATAAATGAGTCAACGGACGATCAGGATATTTTACTTTCAGGATCAACTTTTAAGAAAAACATATTAATTAAAGATTCTGCAGACTTAAAAGAAGTCAAGTTTCCGATAACGATGAATCTTAAGCCGTATGCAGATACTGTTTTTAATTTTAATTTTCATAGCCTGAAAGAACCCAGGAATTTTAAATTACTGGATATTGAGGATTATGTTCCTTATTCTACGGGCGAAGCAAAAAAATATCGTTTAAATTTTAATAGTTATTCTCCTAATCCTGCTGAGAATAAAAAGTTCAGAACCGGAAATAAAATTGACTTTGTGGAGTTGTCTGATTCCTGGGAAGTTAATCGTTATGGTGGAATGGTTATTCCACTTATTGTAGATGCGAATGTCTTTAACTTATTGGGCGATCAACCTATGATGACCCTAAACCTGAGAGGAGAGACCTTATTAAATGACAGTTCAATGTTCAGTTATCAAACTCAATTAACCTATTTTTCAAACTATTTTACAACTTCGCCTTACGAAGCAGCAGTATATTATTTAGGTTATTTTTCGAAGAAATTTTATGTCCAGTTTGGTAATATTAATTCAGGGTTGATAGGAACCAATCAAACAGGAAGAGGTCTGAAAGGAGAATATTATATTAGCCCAAATCATAAAATAGGTGCTTTTTATGTTGCCTCGCCTCAGCTATTCAAGTTTATGCCAACTACATATAGTTACGGAACTACACATAGTTATGAAAATAAAGTAATACGTGTTTCGACAATTGTTGGCAGAAATACGGATCAAAACAGAAATTCAAATACTGAAGTAGCAACAACAAATGCGTCTTTTAAATACTTTAAAAAACATGTTTTTGGAATCAGGTTGGGAGGAAGCCATTATTTGCAAAATGATTCCAACTATTCAAAAATAGGTTATTTGTTGGGGGCATACTATTCAGGTGCTCTTTTCAAAAATATCTGGAGTCTCAATTTAAATGGAAATTATACTTCACCTAATTTTGGGATTTACACTAACGAAAGAATTACTGCTAATCTGGGGAACCAGTTTACGGTTAAAAAGAAATGGGTTATCAAACAACAAAGTAACTTTTACAGATACAGACAATTATATTATTCCCAATATTTTAATAATTATATTTTGAATAATCAGGTGAATTTTGGTAGAACTTCTCGATCTAATTTACTATACAACCCCTACATCTTTTATAATATAACAAGAATTATAGGTTTTGATGTACATTCGAGAGGTGTTGGCCTAAATGTAAGCAACTATCAGCTCGATAAAAATATTCGTTATTTCTTTAATTTAAGAAGTGGTTATAATCAGGCGATAGATACAACAAGCGAAAATTATTTCTTTACTCAGGCTGCAGCATTTTTTCAGGTTAGAACCTTTTCATTTTTGGTAACGTATAATCTGGGAAATTTAAGTATGTCAAAACAAAATTTCTTTAGTAATAGCAAGAAAAATCCCCAGACCATTGGGTTGTCAACACGTTATCAATATCAGTTTAAAAATCCTTCTTTTGTTTACCAGCAGTTATTAAGTTATTCTTACTCAAGCATTAATGGGAACCAGTTTAATATTACTCCGGAGTTAATGTACTACTCCGCATCTGGCTGGAGGTTTAGAATATTTACCGAAATTAATTTTGCCAGGGATAATAAAAATAGTTTTGTAGATAATTATTATTTTACAAATCAGGCAGAATCAGAAGTTCAGGAGCCTCAATGGAACTATAATTTCTATATGGGGGTAGGAGTGAGAAAAGAATTTGGAATCCCTGTTCCGTTTGTAAAACCAACGCATACAAGTATTAAGTTCAATGCTTTTTATGATGTAAATGGAAACGGGAAGAAAGACAACAGTGAAACTGCTTTGGAAAACATTGTGGTAAGACTAAACGGATGGGAAGTGATGTCAAACGAAAAAGGAGTTTGTGAGCTAAAAAATATTCCGCTAGGTGTTTATCCTATCAATGCATTTTCTGTTGTAGATTTAAAAGGATGGTTCCCCAATTTATCTGATACTTTAGTGGTAAATAATACAACAAATGAAGTTAGTGTTGCTTTTGTCCGCGGAGTAAAGATTTCAGGAAAAGTATTTATTCAGCGTGACCCGAACTCACCAACAGCCGATTTTAAGCTTGATGTGTCAAGAATAAAGATTATTGCAAGTAATCATAAAACTTATACTGCTTTGACAGATAAAAACGGATATTACGAACTTTACTTGCCTGCCGGGAAATATATTTTAAGTATGGACGAAAGTATTCTTGGGAACAGGCTGCAATTGATGCAAAATAATTTTGAACTGGATATAAATGATAAATTCGATAACCTTTTTATGCCATTTTATGTGATTGAAAAATCAAGAAAGCTGAAAATCATCCGTTTCGATAGTAATGGTAACCGAATTGACGAATAGTTCAGATTAAATTGTTGAGATTAAAAATTTTATCTTATTTTTGCAGCCATAAATGTAAATGATATGGCAACAACAGCAGATTTTAAAAATGGATTGTACATTATTTATAATGGTGACTTTTATACAGTAGTTGAATTTCAACATGTTAAGCCTGGAAAAGGTGGCGCATTTGTTCGTACCAAACTGAAAAATTTAAAAAACGGAAGAGTCATTGACAACACTTTTAATGCAGGTGTAAAGATTGATTTGGCTAATATTGAACGTCGCGCTTATCAATATCTTTATCATGATGATTTAGGATATTATTTCATGCAAAATGATACTTTTGAACAAATAAATATTCCTAAAGAAATGATTGACGAACCCGGATTATTAAAGGAAAGTTTACAGGTATATATTGCTTTTGATACAGATTCAGATACTCCGCTTACTTGTGAGTTTCCCCCAAATGTTGA
>CAZDUU010000365.1:0-3179 GCA_964508675.1 uncultured Bacteroidales bacterium
AGAGAACAAAAACATACTTAACGGATGGTAACTCTCTATGGAATGTGTAAAAATATAAATAATATTTCTTAAAGAAAGATCTTGGATAAACTTATTTTCAATAATAAAAGGCATGTCATCACCTAGTAAAAAATTTGGATTTAATAATATTGGAATGTATTGAAAAGAAGCAATTAAGAACACGAATAAAAGAAACATCGATTTATTTTTAAAAAAAGATTTTATTAAGTATCTCATAAAATTAATTATTAGAACACATTTGACACAAAGTTAATTTAAAAGATAATATATATAAAATTATAAATACTATTTAAACTTGAGTCTCTAAATAAAAAAAGGTATAATAAATAGAACAATTGAGAAATACAAGTCTTCGTTTTTTAATTAAAAATACAACCCTTTTGCATACACCTTTCCCTGTTGCAACTCCAATGCGGGGAATGGAAGTTTTATCACATTAAACGTCTTTAAAACCGCTTTCAGAATTTTATTCTTTATTTTCAGTTTTGACGGATTGAAATCGAGCGTTAAATAATAACGTCTGAAAGGTGGTTGCCACGGTAAGCAGATGTCAGCATATAATGGAACCGTATCTTTATAATTACCGGAAATCATACCCGAAGCACCATAACCCAAAGCTAAACTGAGCCACGAAGGGCATTGCTGCCATCCCAACAAATGAGGATTGATACTGAGCCAATACGTCTGGCCATTGTAATCTTTTACAATTTGCTCAAATTTATTTTTTCCCAAAGCATCGGGGCGCATATCTGCATATCTTGTATAATGAAACGAGAGCTTCATTCGTACCGGAGTTTTATCAGTAAAATAAGCCTGCGAAAAATAAAGCAATGTTCCGCTGGCATTGGCAATCAAATCGGAATACGATGCTCCCCACTTGGACGAAAAACCGTCGAAAATCTCGATACTGCTCACAGTGACAAATGACGCCAAACTTCCGTAAAGTGCTGCTTTCTTTGGCTCATAGTGCGCCCATTTTAAACTACTGCTATATGCATTGGCAATCTGAAACGATGAAAAGGCATGTCCTGCCTTGTCCATCTGCTCCCATTCGTCATGATCGTCGAACCAGTGGAACGAAGAATGATCGTATCCTTTATACCAGGCCTGATAAAGAAATGTCATTCCCGTGGCATAGGCGCCTCCACCGCCACACCAAAGCCATATTTTTTTCGAATTTCCGGAAGTATCGGCTTTTTGCGAAAAAAGAAACTCGGGATAAAGAGCATTTACCCCGAGCCATAAAATCAATACGTTTAAAATTTTAACTCTGCTTTTTCTCATTATCTTTGATAATCACCGAGAAAATAAATAAGACTACAACGGATGCTACAAAAACAACAAAAATAGAGGTTAATACTTTTTTCATTATTTCCTGAACATCAATAATATCCCAAATGGCAAGCAATCCGATAACAGTTGAAAAAATAATTAACGAAATCAGGATGTAAGCTGTAACTTTTTTAATGGTACCCATAGTTTTTTATTTTTAGTTCATTAATAGAAATTCCAATAGTTTATTTAAATCTGAAAATTCGCTGAGGATGCTGTTTTCTTTTTTGACTAACCATGAATAAGTCGAATCGGGATTTTGTTGTATTATAACGGTAAAATGACATTTTTTGTTACACACCACATTAATTCCATACCTCAAAAAGGCAAACTGGGTATATTTAAAAGGGATTCCATCACCTATCAGGCGTACTTCCAATGAAGTTTTTTCATTTGCTTTTTTAATAGGTCTGAGTTGAAAAGTAAGTTCGTTTCGCTCCAAATCTTTGTCAATGATAATTTGCTCGGGGATTTTATCAATAAACTCATTATCGGCCAATAACCATATTTTATGGGCATAATGCAAAGCTTCACCTGTCATGTGCGTTGTAAATACAATGATTTTACTCTCCTGCTGCACCAAACGATAAAATAATTCTAGGATTTTCAACTGAAATTTTGGATCAAGATGCGATGTCGCCTCATCAAACATCATGACAGGACTGTCCTGAACCAATATTCGTGCAATCGCCACGCGTTGCATCTCGCCATCGCTCAACTGATTTAGATAAACATTTCTTTTATGCTCCATTTCCACATCAGACAAAGCTTTCGCCAGCAATTCATTTTTTCTGTCCGGTTGATTATGCGGAAAAATACCTAGTGATAAATAATCTTCTACTTTCAGGTAATGAACTTTTGCATTGAACGATGGCAAATAGGCTATTTTGCAGGCTCTCTGCCGCGGTTTGATTTGCTGCAACTCATCTTCCGAAATCATGATTGAACCCTCGTCAGGCTTCAGAATACCGGCAATGGTTTTTAATAATGTGGACTTACCGACACCATTCTTCCCCACAACCGCAATTAATGACGGTTTAAGCACTTCGGCATTTATGGCATACGGAGGAACCGGAATAAAAGCTTTATTCTGTTTATAACCGCAAACCAGATTAGTTATTGAAAGGCTTACATCCATAATTCTTTCTTTTTGATGAATAAATAAGCCAGCAGCGGAATAGCAATCAACGAGGTTATAGTATTCAGCGGCATAAGCGAACCACTTGAAATCCAGGCCATGAGCTGAACTATAATATCTGATAACAACATCAGAATTATTCCGGTTAATGCGGTAACTACAAATAGTTTTGCATGAACATTTGTTTTAATAAGGATTCTGCCAATATGCGGACTTATCAGACCTATAAAAGCGATGGGTCCGTAAAAAGCTGTAACAAGTCCGGTCAAGAGTGATGTAATGATAAAAACGATGAATGTAAATTGCTTTTTGCTGACGCCCAGACTAAAAGCCTGCTCATCTCCCAGAAGCCAAATATCAAAACGGTTTGAGAATATAAGAAGAATCAATAATGAACAGATTCCGGCAATAATTACCACCCAAGATTTGAGAACAGGTGTATTATATATATTCCCCATATTCCACAAAACGAAAGATTTTAGTTCCAGGGCCCCTGCACTATACTGAAGCAGGTTTATCACAGCATTAGCTGCGGTTCCCAGTAAGATTCCCGCAATAAGTACGGTCAATGATTGGTTCAGGCGTAAGGAGACAAAATAAATAATCAGCATAAAAATAACAGCCCCGATTACCGCAAAACCACTGACACCAAAGGTTAAAAATTGCCCGGGAAAAATAAATTGTAAAA
>CAZDUU010000366.1:0-3171 GCA_964508675.1 uncultured Bacteroidales bacterium
GATAACCTTCCGGCTGAACTGCCCCGCAGTTCATCGGCGGATTTTGCTCATGCATTTTATCATAAGATTCTGCCCGAATTGCTCAAAGGCGACCATAGCAGAGTTATAGAACGTGCTACCATACTTAAGAACGGCAAACTGACTTCACACTTTGCTTATCTGAAAGATTATCTGGAAGGAAAGTAAGATTTGGTAATTTTGTTGATACGTAAAGTCTAAGACCTTATTATTTGGAAGATGTAAGTTGCAAACCCACATCAGCGAGGGTTGTGATTCAATCTTCGGTGTGCTTTGTGTCCTCGTTAATAACTTAGTGAAGAGTTCTCATGAGCAAAGCGAATAAACGAGGACGATAGAGGGAAAAATAATTATAAGCAAGATTGACAATAGAAAAATTAAAGTATTCATTTTTTAATTATTTTTTCTATTTTAGTATAGTTGTCAGATTTGATTTTAACAATGTAAATACCTTGATAAAGTTCTGAAATATTAATACTTTTTTGGTTTTCAGAAGTGTTTATTTTTTTTAGGAGAATTCCAGTTGTATTATAAATTTCAACTTCTGAATTTGCAGGTGATGATATCCAAACTTCTGAAATTGCCGGATTAGGATATACACTTATATTATCGTCAGAAGCCGAAACAGAATTTATACTGGTAAGCTCGGATAATGGGCGTTTCCAGACACCTCTGCCAAATGTCCCAGCATAAATATCACTTCCTTTTATTGTAAAACAACTAATATATAAATTCGTTAATCCAGTATTCGCTGCCACCCAACTTGAACCATAATCAGTCGATATAAATACTCCACCTCCATCGGTTCCGGCAAAAATTGTTGTGCCATATACTTCCAACGTCCACACACCTGTATTTGTCAAACCTGAATTTGAAGCAACCCAGCTTGAACCGTAATCAGCAGAAATAAAAATCCCGTTGTCTGTTGCAGCAATGATACTTGTTCCACAGATAGCAAAATCATTTACGTTTTCATTTAATGAAGTATTTTGAGACCATGTAGCTCCATTATCAACAGATAAGTAAATACCATTGTCAGTGCTTGTAATTATATTATTTCCATATATAATAAATGATTCAACATTATGGGATAAACCCATATTTGTCCAGGTAGTCCCCGTGTCAGAAGACACAAATAACCCATAATAATTCCCTGCATAAATATTGGTTCCATTTACCAATAATTCTGACACAACGTCTGTTAAACCGGAATATATCCAATTTGTTCCTAAATCTTCTGATTTATATATTCCCTCTTCACCTGTTCCAGTTAAAATCATATTTCCTAAAGTACAGAAGTTCATTCCATTCAAATATCCCAAGCCATTGTTTGAGGCATACCAATTTGATCCATCATCATTCGAAATCCAAACTCCATATCCCCCGGCAAACAATGTGTTATCGATAGTTGTTAATGCTTCTACTCTTGAAGTAATTAAGCCGGTCTTTTCCCAACTTACTCCATTGTTGACAGAAACAAAAATGCCTTCACTGAAAGAACCATAAATAATATTATTTCCTGATATAGAAATGGACCATATATAATGACTCAGGCTATCAGATGCCCAGTTGGAACCACCATCAACTGATATTATAAACAAACCCGATTCACTTCCGGCAATTATTGTATCGCCTTTACATGCTATATTCTGAACAGTTAAGTTTGAAATGCCTGTGTTCTCTAATGTCCATGATGCTCCCGCATCGGCTGATAAAAACAAACCACTTGCTGTGCAGGCATAAATATTTGTTCCATTAATTCCTAAATTATATATCCAAGTATTTGTTAATCCTGTGTTTACTGATACCCAGCTCACGCCAAAGTCAGTTGATTTATATATTCCATCATATGTCCCGACATAAATATCTGTTCCACTAACTGCCATTGATAAAACATGAGTATTCGTAAGACCGGTATTAACAGCAATCCAATTTGTGCCATTATCAGCTGACATATATACTCCGTAGTATGTCCCCGCATAAATATTATTTCCACATACTACTATTGAATTTATGTAATCTATAACAGAACCAGTAGCATACGTCCAATTAATACCATTATCCGTTGATATAAAAATACTATTTGAAGAAGTGTTGAAATTGAAGCCACCCGCAACAATACAGGTATCGTTAGAAAATATAGATGATATATTATAATTACCCATTAATCCTGACTCTGTCCAGGTTAATCCATGGTCGGCTGACATATAAACTCCATTAATCTCATACATATTTCCGATATCTACCCCCGCATAAACAAAATTGTTTTTTACTGTCATACATGTAATGTCACCACTAAATGGTCCATTAGTATGCTGCCATTGGGCATTTACAGATATTATTGTACAAATAATGAATGACAATGTTAAAATTTTTTTCATAGCTTATTTGTCAGAGTTTATTGTGCTGACTCCGCACATTTTTAAATATTTTTTTGCAAAATTCTTTTTAATTAATTTTTACTATTTACTTTTATTACTAATTCGTGGTATTTACTATCGAATTGTTTATAAAATGCTTTTAAATAAAAATAAGGTTAACTTTCTAATAAAAAAACAGTTGCAAACGTTAAATACTGTTAAAAGTATGTTAATTTAGATGTATAAAAGAGGAAAATAGTTTACTTATTTTGCTTTGTTGCGAATATCTTTAATGGCCTGTATGGGATCATTAGTGTTGAAAACAGCATTGCCTGCTACCAGAATATCAACACCTGTTTTATATAATTTTTCTGCATTTTCGAGGCATGCTCCACCTGCCAGGTATTGTTTCTGCATTAAGCTTTTTAATAATTCCAAAGTTCCTGCGTTGATGGTGGAGTATTGAAACATTTGAAATCGTTTTTTTGAATATTAAAATATAGACTGCAAAAATTCAATGTTTTATGATCAAGATGTTTCATCCTGATAACTTCTTGTTTTATTTTTTCGATGCCGTAATATGCTTTTATTTCTTCCCAATCTTTTATGGTCCCATTAAGCAATACACGATTGATAATGAACAGGGAATTTTTTTCTTCATCTATTTCTGTTATTTCAACATCCCAGAACAATGAAGTATTTAGATTTAATTTAAGCATTTATTTCTGTTGCATTACTAATACAAAGATACGAATTATCTGAATGAACTCAAAAGGTGAAATACCAATGATCA
>CAZDUU010000367.1:0-3153 GCA_964508675.1 uncultured Bacteroidales bacterium
AACTAAAACGTTTAAAATATTTTTGCATAAAAATTTTATGAAAACTATCGTACTGGGAGCGAGTCCAAATCCTGAGCGTTTTTCTTACAAGGCAGTCAATAAATTAACTCAATACGGGCATGAAGTTATTGCCATTGGTAAAAGAAAAGGAGCAATTGAAAACACACAAATCATTCAGGAAACTCCTGCAATAAAAGATGTGCATACGATAGCTATGTATCTTTCGCCCGAGAATCAAAAAGAATATTACAACTATATTTTGTCGTTAAATCCAGAAAGAATCATTTTCAATCCGGGAACTGAAAATCGCGAATTAGCAAAGCTGGCCGAAGAAAAAGGGATTGAAGTTGTTGAATGGTGTGTATTAGTTATGTTATCTGCAAACCAATACTGAATCTTATGGCAACCAAGCAAAATATTCAAAAGAAGCCTGCAAAAGGGACAAGCAAAACGGTTGTCCCTCTTAAAAAGAAATACACCGCATATTATCTGTTGATTTTTATTGTAGCAGTCATTACTTATTCAAATACATTTAAACACGGCTACGTACTTGATGATTTCTCCGTCATTAAAGAAAACTTTGTAGTAAAACAGGGAACAGCCGGAATTTCTACTATTCTGAAAACCGGCTACCGATATGGCTATTGGAATTCGCCAGACAATCTTTACCGTCCGCTGCCATTGATCATGTACGCCATTGAATGGCAGATCTGGCCGGACAATCCCACTGCCGGGCATGTGATTAATGTATTGCTTTTCGGCTTGCTTTGTGTTCTGCTTTTTAAGCTCCTGGCAAAGCTATTTGCAAATTACTCCATATTATTACCTTTTATTGCAACGTTACTATTTGCTGTCCACCCTATCCACACTGAAGTAGTTGCAAATATTAAAAGCCGTGACGAAATCCTGGCATTTCTGTTCGGGGTCATTTCTCTCCTTTCATTGCTTTCATACTCCGAAAGCAAAAAAACAGGAAAATTAATCTGGGCATTGTTTGCTTTCCTGTTAGCCATGATGAGTAAAGAAAGTGCCATTACCTTCCTGGCCATCATTCCTTTGGTTTTCTACTTTTTTACGAATACAAAGAACTCAACCAATGCTGTATTAACAGCACTTTATATTATTCCCATATTAATTTTCTTCGCGATGCGTGCCAGAGCTATCGGCGATCAGGCCAATCTCGAAAAAACCAGCATGGTGGATAATCTGCTGGTGGCAGCTCCCGACTTTATGACACGCACAGCCACTGCCATTAAAATCATGGGACTTTACCTATGGAAACTCATAGTTCCCTACCCTTTGGCATGCGATTATTCGTACAACCAGATTAAAATTGTCGGTTTTAGCGACATGTATGCTCTTATTTCATTGCTTGTTTACATAGGACTTGTATTTGTTGCAATTAAATGGTTTAAAAAGAAACATCTGCTTTCGTTTGCTGTTCTGTTTTTCTTCATTACCATGTCCATCTATTCCAACGTGATCATGACGATAGGTTCTTCATTTGGTGAAAGGTTTTTATTTGTTCCGTCATTTGCATTCACTTTAGCGGTAGCCTATTTCATTGTCAAGCTATTTAAACAGGACTATAATAAACTTAAAATTCAGCAGGCACTTTCGAATAAAGCATTTTTTCTTGCCTTACCCGTCTTAATTATCTTTTTTGGTATGACACTAAGCCGCAACAAAGATTGGAAAAGCAGCTTATCCTTATACGAAGCAGACATAAATAAATCGCCCCAGTCTGCCCACATGAATTATTATTATGCGCTGGAAGTAATGAAAGGCAAGGCCATGGAAAACGGTCAGGTTACCAAACCTGAATACCTCGATACTGCCATTAAATACTTTTCAAGAGCAAGGTTCATCGTCCCAACCTTTGCCGATGCTTACGATCAACTCGGGCTGGCTTATTTCAGAAAAAACGAAACAGATAAAGCACTAGCCTATTATGATACCTGCTTAAAGATGGCACCCGGAAAATCCATCACATATAGCAACATGGGTGTTATCTATTTCAATAATAAGCAATTTGATAAAGCATTAGATGCTTATGAAAAATCGGTCAAATACGATCCAAAATTCTCAGATGGCTGGATGAACCTGGGTAGCACCTATGGAACACTCGGTAAATTTCAGGAGGCTATTGCAGCTTTCAAAAAATGTATTGAATTTAACCCTCAGAATGCCACAGCTCATTATTTTATCGGTATTACTTACCAGAATCTGGGCGACAGTCAGAATGCAACCTATTATCTAAACAAGGCCTACCAGTTAGACCCGTCATTAAAAAAATAAAAACAGCTTTTTTTTATTAGGAATAATCACTATTTTGCAAAAATTTTTGTTTATGGAAAAGTACAGTTTGCATGCAAATTTAATCGAAAAGTATCTTCAGAAAGATGCTAATGATTTTACCCGTGAAGACCTTGTTAAATACATTGTAGAGAACAATATTGAGATGGTCAATTTCCGTTATGCAGCTCAGGATGGACGACTTAAAACCCTAAGCTTCCACGTATACGGTCTAGAGTATCTTGAAAATATTCTGACTTACGGTGAACGAGTTGACGGTTCAAGTCTTTTCTCATTCATCGAAGCAGGTTCCAGCGATTTGTATGTAATTCCGCGATATAAAACGGCCTTTGTAAATCCGTTTTCAGAAATTCCGGCTATGGATATTCTTTGCTCATTCTATACCAACGAAGGAAAACCACTCGAAAGTGCTCCCGAATTCATTCTCAGCAAAGCACACCAACACTTTACCAAAATCACCGGCATGCACTTCAAAGCGTTGGGCGAACTGGAGTTTTACGTTATTGCTCCCAAAGATGATCAATTTGAACCCACCAACCAGAAGGGCTATCATGAATCTTCGCCTTTCATTAAATACAACGATTTCCGCAATCATGCCATGCAACTCATTTCGCAGTGTGGCGGAAAAATAAAATACGGACATTCTGAAGTCGGTGCATTTGCCGATGGTGACTTTATCTACGAACAGCACGAAATTGAATTTTTGCCTGTTCCTGTTGAAGAAACCGCCGATCAGCTGATTGTTGCAAAATGGGTACTCCGTAACCTGGCATATCAATATGGAATTAATGTAAGCTTTGCTCCTAAAATCACTATTGGCAAAGCCGGAAGCGGTAT
>CAZDUU010000368.1:0-3138 GCA_964508675.1 uncultured Bacteroidales bacterium
ATTTTTTTTATGAACATTTTCGTAGCAAATCTGAATTTTAAAATTCAAGATGGTTTTTTGAGAGAACTTTTCGAAGGTTATGGCGAAGTTAGCTCAGCAAAAGTTATCATGGACCGTATGACCGGTCGTTCAAAAGGTTTTGGCTTTGTAGAAATGGCAAATGACCAGGATGCACAGTCAGCAATTAACGACCTTAACGGTAAAGAAGTTCAAGGTAAAGTATTGGTTGTAAAACAGGCTTATGACCGTGATAATGACAATCGTTCAAATCGTAAATAAACGCTTTTTGAATTTGAGAAATTAAAAGGCTGCCCATTGGGCAGCCTTTTTTTATTAGGTACAATAAATGATTTGTTCTAAAAATTATAAATAGCTGCAAACAGATAACGGATATTCCTTGCATCTTGTGTCTTGGCTACAGTTCCGTCTATCTGTGGACGTCCATAAGCAGCGTCCGTCATTTCAACTTCGAACGATAAGTTTAACTTCTCACTGATAAAGCTGATTCTTGGCGATACACGATAAATATAATCAATATTCTGCCCGCGCACGTAATATTTCCCATAGATTTTATCATCACTTCCCAGATTTTTGGTATACCCGGCAAATAAACCAAGTTGGATTTTTTTTCCTGTAGTCTGAACATCTACCCAGGCAGAACCTGTGGTTAGATTGGCGTATTTTTTATCCCCTTTGGTTTTGTCAATAGTGTCAGCAATGGCGTATCCTCCAATCATCATAATATCTGTGGCATTATCGGCTAAAATACCCATCAATCTCACTGTGACTGGTTTGAACTTCTTCTGAACAAAGGCATAATATGAAAATGAATTCAGATGTTCATGGGTATAATAACCCAGACTTGTTTTTATTTCCGGCACAATGGATTTAAAGTTTATACCGGCAGCTCCGTTTATTTTAGAACTGTCGCAATTAAACACAACCTCTCCGTTTAAACCGGGAACATTGGCATTCCGCATATATTTATTTGAAATTCCATCGGAGCCGGTATGAGTGAAATCGCGTTGTGAATAAGCTGTTGCATCAACAGAAATTATTTTTGTGAGCTTATAAGTAGCCTTAATTTGCGGGTTTCTCGAGAAGGAAACAATGGGAGTTCCTGTATTGAAAGAAATTGTTCCTGGAATAGCAGTGGCTGGAAACATAGGGTGCCAGGTCTGTCCAATTAGAAATTCGGTTTTTTCCCAGTTTAGTTTTACATAAGCATGTCGAAGCCGCACTCCATTGACATCACCATCGCTGGTGCCAAAAAATTCAGCCTCGACAATACCACTGGTTTTGGCTCCAAATGCATCTGGTCCTGTAATGCTTGCTTTGAGCCGTGTTTGGATAGATAATATCTGAAATGCATCTTTATCGTTAATATCTACAGAATCTTTGTCAAGTAAAATACTGTCAGGAAAGAGGTAGAAATGACCTTCGCGTATATAATTAGCAGCACTGCTTTGACGTGTATCATAAAAAACATCTGTCTTGATGAACCCGGAAAACTTAATGCCTGGCTTTGTTTCGTTTTGAGCGATTAATGAACACGTTAACCCGGTAAAATAAATAAAGAATAATGTTTTTTTCATAAATTGGTTTTTGAAATTCTGGGCAAAGATAATAATGTAATTATAAGTGAATAGTTTTTATTTCTCTAAAAAATTTTTATATTTGTGCTGGAAAGGATAAATTTAAGTAAAACAAGTAATTTAATTATCGAAATGCTTAATTTTTTTAAAAGAATTATACAACTTTTTATTCCCCCAAAAAAATGGAAGTTTTATGTTATATTAATATTAGGTATTTTCAGTGGATTGGTTAGTTTTCTTGTATATGTTTCAAAAGCACCGTCTTATTTGTCCGACAGTCCCGAGACCTGCATGAACTGTCATATCATGGCTCCACAGTATTCGTCATGGTTTCACAGTGCCCACAGGCAATATACCAATTGCAACGAATGCCATGTCCCGCATAATAATGTTTTTAATAAATATTTTTTTAAAGCAAAAGACGGTTTGAGGCATGCAACTATTTTTACGCTCAGGACTGAACCTCAGGTCATTCGTATTCATGAGGCAGGAGAGGAAGTTGTTCATGAAAACTGTCTGCGCTGTCATGACGATTTATTATTTGATGGCCGGCTTCAGACATACCCGGGAAATACAACCAACCGTTATCGAAAATCAATGGATTGTACTTTTTGTCATCGGGAGACACCGCATGGGACTGTAAACAGCTTGTCAAGTGTTCCAAATTCACGTGTTCCGCTTCCCGAAAGTGCTGTTCCTGAATGGCTGAAAAAAATGACTTCTAAATAGAAAAATTTAAAACAATAAGATATGAAATGGTCAATTAAACAACTCGTAGAAAATAAACCATGGGCAGGTTGGTTACTGTTTTTTATAACTGTGGTTGTGGTATTCTTTCTGGGTCTTTTAGCTTCCAGCATTATGGAACGTAGAGCAGAAGCTCAGTTTGTATATACACCTAAAGTCGAATTTGATCAGTTTGAGCCCAGAAGCGAAGTCTGGGGAGAAAATTTTCCTCGTGAATATGCAACTTATTTGCAGACCTCAGACACTACATTTAAAAGTCTTTTTAATGGGAATGGTGTAAATGATGCTCTGGAAGAAGATCCGGATATGGTAATATTATGGGCCGGTTATGCTTTTTCAAAAGATTATAACCAACCAAGAGGACATTTTTACACCATCACAGACATCAGGAATACATTAAGAACCGGAGCTCCTAATGATACAACTCCCAGCCCCCAACCCAATACATGCTGGACATGCAAAAGTCCTGATGTGCCGCGCTTAATGGCAAAGATGGGAATCCAGAAATTTTATCACGGCTCATGGGATCAATTGGGAAGTGAAGTCGTTAATCCTATTGGTTGCGGTGATTGTCATGATAATAAAAATATGAATTTAAAAATTACCCGTCCAGCGCTTATTGAAGCTTTTCAACGACAGGGAAAAGACGTGAATAAATCTACCCAGCAGGAAATGCGTTCGCTGGTTTGTGCACAATGTCATGTGGAATATTTCTTTGATAGCAGGGACAATAAATACAAGTATCTGACTTTTCCGTGGGATTCGGGAATGACAGTTGAATCAATGGAAAAATACT
>CAZDUU010000369.1:0-3136 GCA_964508675.1 uncultured Bacteroidales bacterium
CAATCTGTATATATGATTAACAAAGTAACACAGGAATATCTTGTTCGCCCGATGGGAATTTTCCAATTGATAGATTATGTAGGTATTGATGTTTGCTCATTTATCATGAGTGTTATCAACAAGCATCTTCCGCAGGAAAATGTTGTTTGCCCGCTTCTCGACCAGATGCTGAATCTCGGAATAAAAGGCGGCCAGTATTCAAACGGTTCCCAGAAAGACGGATTTCTAAAATATGACAAAGGAAAAATTGTTGCTATCTACGATATTCAAAGTAAGCAATATGTTCCAGTTGAACAAATTCAAACCAATGCAGATTCCAAGTTAGGCGAAAAACCGGCAAACATACTTGCATGGAAAAACGTTGTCGGAGCAAAGAACAAAGAAGAACAATTATCTGCAATGTTTCAGCAACTATACAAAACCGATTCTTTTGGTGCTAATCTGGCCAAAGTTTATGGCGAAAAATCTAAAGCAATCGGAAAACATCTTGTTTCACTCGGTGTTGCCAAAAATGACGAAGATGTAAACAAAGTCCTTATGACTGGTTTCTTCCATGCCTATGGTCCAATTAATAATTTCTTCAACTAAAAAATTAAAGCATTATGAAATCATTAAGAAAACGTGTATTCATTACAGCAGGATATAATACCATTTCACTTGGAACAGGAAGAAAAGAATTTAACCCCAAAAAAGAACGTCCCGGATTGGAAGAATATATTGCCGAAGCCGGAAAAGGTGTAGTAAGCCAAATTGGCGATGCTTCGCTCATTGACGAAGCTGTGATAAGCAACTTCATGGCAGCCAGATATAACAAACAAGGACATTTAGCTGCTTTTATACCTCTTATTGACGAAAAACTGAGACATATTCCGGTTGTAAGAGTCGAAGCTGCTTGCGGATCAGGAGGATTAGCCATGGGTTCAGCCATTCGTTCAATTTTAAGCGAAATGGCAGATGTTGTATTAGTTGTTGGAGTGGAAGTCCAGAATACAGTAAAAGCTGTTTACGGAGCTGATATTCTTGCCGGTGCCGGATGGCATAAAGACCGTAAAAACGGACATACTCATTATTTCCCCGGCCAGTTCAATGACAGAGCAGGAAAATATTATGAAAAGTTCGGACGCGAGAACACACGTAAAGCCATGATCCAATGGTATAAAAACGCTGTTGAAAATGCCCGCCTCTGCCCTACAGCCCAAGAATACCATAATTCAGCACCCAATCTTGAAGCTGTGGCTGGTGTTGAACCAAATGCAAAAGTTTTTATGGAACATATTACCGTTTACGACTGTTCAAAAGTTTCAGACGGAGCTTCAGCTTTGTTGGTTGTATCTGAAGAAGGATTGAAAAGAATTAATAGAACCTACGCTGATGCTATTGAAGTTATCGGTTTTGGTCAGGCTATTGAAAATATCACCAAACCTCCTGTTGACCCTACACAATTAACTACAACTAAGGTAGCAGTTGAAAAAGCTCTAAAAATGGCAAATGTAACTATTGATAATATTGCAACCGTTGAATGCCACGACTGTTTTTCTATTGCAGGAGTTATGGCAGTTGAAGCAATGGGACTGGCTCCATACGGAAAAGGTGCCGATTTTATCAGCGAAGGAAACACAGCCCGTACAGGTAAAATTCCGTTCAACACAACCGGAGGACTTATTGGTTGGGGACATCCGGTTGGTGCAACCGGCGTTCATCAGGCTGTAACTATCTGGGAACAGTTGACAGGAAAAGCTGGCACAGCACAAATTAATATTCCTGCTGACAGACCATACGGATTGACCGTAAATATGGGCGGTGACGACAAAACTTTAACTTCTATTGTTTACAAAAAATTATAATGTTTGAAAATAACAGAATCACCTCATTATTAGGCATTCAATATCCCGTTGTTCAAGGCGGGATGGTTTGGATAAGCGGATGGAGATTGGCTTCAGCCGTGAGCAATGCCGGAGGTTTAGGAATAATCGGAGCAGGGTCAATGAGCCCTGCTCTTTTACTTGAACACATTCAGAAATGCAAAAATGCGACTGATAAACCATTTGGTGTCAATATTCCATTGCTGTATAAATTCAGCGAAGAATCCATCAATATTTGTATTGAACAAAAAATTCCGGTTGTCATCACATCTGCCGGAAATCCCAAAACTTATACTCAAAAACTGAAAGATGCAGGGATAAAAGTAATTCATGTAGTGGCAAGTTCAGTTTTTGCACAAAAAGCCGAAACAGCCGGAGTGGATGCTATTGTTGCCGAAGGTTTTGAAGCCGGAGGCCACAACGGACGAGAAGAAACAACCACCATGGTACTTATTCCTGCCGTAGTCAAAGCTGTTTCTATTCCGGTAATAGCAGCCGGCGGCATTGCTACCGGAAGTCAAATGCTTGCTTCGTTTGCATTAGGAGCTGAAGGAGTTCAAATCGGGACACGTTTTATAGCAACGACAGAAGCTTCGGCACATGAAAACTTTAAGAACATGATCATTCAGGGAAAAGAAGGCGACACGATGCTCACTCTTAAAAAATCGGTCCCTACCCGCTTATACAAAAATGAGCTTTTTCAGAAAATTGAACAGGCAGAAAACACCGGCGCAACTCCCGAACAGTTAAAGCAAATGCTCGGCGAAGGCGAAAACAAAGCCAAGACAGGAATCTTTGACGGCGACATTGAAAACGGTATGCTCGAAATAGGACAAAATATCTCTTTGATAAATGAGATAAAGCCGGTGAAAGAAGTTGTAGAAGAAGTAATTGCTGAGTATTTAAGAACGAAAAAACTTATTTAATTTTTTTCATTTCCTGATTATAAACTTGTTTGTTAAAACTATATTTGATTTGTTTAAGCTTATTCTATAAAAGTATATACTATTCATTAACTCTGAAAAGATTATTTCAACTTTATCATACGCTTCCTTTTCATATACCTCTCTTCCCATTATGTCATAAACATTAACAGTAAATTCAACAGGTATTACAGGATTAACAGTTAACGTATTATTAGTAAAATAAACATTAAAATTCGAATTATTATTTTCAGGTATATCGACTAAAGTAAAACAACTATCATTAAGCTCCGAATTATGATAAACCAACGAATCATCTTCAAAATAACATAATAGCCATTCTACACCTCC
>CAZDUU010000370.1:0-3136 GCA_964508675.1 uncultured Bacteroidales bacterium
AATTAAAGAAGAAGCGTTATCTGCATTATTTATGCTTGGCTACTCGAAAAATATGGCTGAAAAAGTTATTGATAAAATAATAAAAGTGAACCCAAACAATACCACTGAAGAACTTATTAAATTAGCATTGAAGCAATTGTAACATTGAGATTTGCACTTTCACATATCATCTTTTTTTCATTACTGGCGACATTTTATCCACTGGTATGGCAAACCATACCTGCCACTAATCCGGTGAAATCACCGTATCCAGTGGCTCCTCCTGATTCAGGAGGTCCGGATACCAGCAAAACACTTCCTTTCCCTTTTAAAGATCAGGGACTAACTCCCGGGACAGAAGAAGGCTATGAATCAAAATTGTTTTTGCAAAAGCCGGGTAATATCAAGACCGATGTAAATTACAACCATGAGAACAATGAATATGAAGTTACCGAAAAAATCGGAGACATGGATTATCGTCATCCACAATCATATTCGTTTGAAGAATATAAAAAGTCAGACTTTGACAGAGCTGTAAAAAGCTACTGGCGTCAGCGCTTTCGCTCTGAAAATTTTGAACACCAATCGAACCTGATACCCCAGATTCAGGTTCCGGGTCAGGTTTTTGAACAAATCTTCGGAACCAACGTTATTGATATTAAGCCAACCGGATCTGCAAAATTGATTTTCGGAGTAAATATTTCAAAGAACAATAATCCAATTTTGCCTGTTAAAGAAAGAAATGTAACCACTTTCGATTTCAAAGAAGAAATTCAGATGAGCGTTACGGGTAAGATAGGCGACAAACTACAGCTCACTACTAATTATAATACGGAGGCTTCGTTCGAGTTCGAAAATAAAATGAAACTGGCCTATGAAGGAAAAGAAGATGAAATCATCAAGAAAATTGAAGCCGGTAACGTTAGTTTGCCATTGCAGGGATCATTAATCAACGGCAGTTATACCCTTTTTGGTATTAAAACCGAACTCCAATTCGGAAAACTCACGGTATCAAATATTTTCTCCCAGCAAAAAGGAAAATCGCAGGTGGTAGAAGTTCAGGGAGGAGCGCAGGTTAGTGAATTCAACGTTACTGCTGATCAATATGAAGCAAATCGTCACTTTTTCTTAAACAAATTTTTTTACGATTATTACGATCAGTTCCTTGAAAACCTTCCTATCATAGGTGGCGGGGTAACCATTACCCGCATGGAAGTATGGGTGACCAATAAACAGGGAAACACGACTGATACACGTAACGTAGTTGCCTTTTATGACTTGGGCGAAGGTCAGGCACCCGATGGTTCTTCCAATATATACTCTCCCAATGTTTCACTCAACCCGATGATATCAACACCCTATCCCTGCGATACCATCAATACATTAAGTACTATTGAGTACAGCATTCCAAATGTTAGAGATATTACTCAGGCATCTAATGCATTACAAGGTGCAGGGTTCAGACAAGGCGTTGATTTCGAAAAAGTAGAATCCATGCGTATGTTGAATTCTTCTGAATATACTTTCAATTCGAACTTAGGTTATATCTCTCTTAACTCAGCCTTAAATGCTGACGAAGTTCTGGCAATTTCTTATGAATATACCGTTGGAGGAAAGACTTTTCGCGTAGGTGAATTCTCAAATACAGTTCCATCGCCGAAATCATTGATACTTAAACTTATAAAACCCACATCGTTAAGTCCGAATCATCCTTCGTGGAAACTGATGATGAAAAATATTTATTCGCTGGGAGCATATCAGGTAAACAGCCAGGATTTTATACTTGATGTATGGTATCAGAACGATAAAACAGGAACAGCAACCCAACAGGTTCCTGCCGGTGAAATTGCCAGCAAAAAAATGCTTGATGTACTTAATCTTGACCATTTGAACACAAATTTGGATGCAATAAGCGACGGAAGATTTGACTTTGTAGATAAAATCACTATCAACGCTGCAAACGGACGATTAATCTTTCCCGAAAAAGAACCATTCGGAAAATATCTTTACGATAAAATAACGGGAGGAAACCCGGTCTATACCAATGTTGCTAACCAATATGCCTATACGGAACTTTACGACTCAACTCAATATAAGGCTCGTCAGATAGCCGAAAAAAATAAGTTTTTCATAAAAGGAAGCTATAAATCAGCGTCCGGAAGCGATATTTCCCTCAATGCCATGAATATTCCGCAAGGCTCGGTAACCGTTACCGCAGGAGGACAAAAACTTACCGAAAACGTTGATTATACAGTTGACTATACACTTGGCCGCGTTAAAATCATCAATCAGGGTATTCTGCAATCAGGTATTCCGATTAAAATATCTCTCGAAAGTCAGTCCCTGTTTAATATTCAAAGTAAAACACTGTTGGGAATGCACCTCAACTATCAGTTTAATAAAGACTTTAATTTGGGTGCAACCATCCTCAATCTGACCGAACGACCGTTAACACAAAAAGTAACTATTGGCGATGAACCTATTTCCAACACCATCTGGGGATTTGACGGAAGCTACAAGACCGATGCACCATTCCTGACCAAACTCATTGATAAGTTGCCGTTCCTCGAAACAAAAGCACCTTGAGATATTACCGTTTTTGGAGAATTTGCCAAACTTGATCCAGGACACAGCAAAGCTATAAACTCAAGTAGCAAAGAAGGTCTTGCATATATCGACGATTTTGAAGGGAGCAAAGCTTCCTATAGTTTACTTTCGCCCAGCTCATGGACAGTAAGCTCTATTCCGCAGGGACAAACGGGCTTATTTCCCGAAGCCTCTTTTACCGACAATACTGAATCTGGAAAACACCGCGCACGCTTAGCCTGGTACACGATTGACCCTTCCGTTTTTTACAGAAACAACTCCACTACACCTTCCTACATTAAAAATGGTCCCGATCAGTCTAATCATTTATCACGCGAAGTTTACGAAAGAGAACTGTGGCCCAATAAACAACTTCCCAACGGCCAGCCTTCATATATTTCTGTACTTAACCTGGCTTTTTATCCCAAAGAAAGAGGAATGTACAATTACAGCCTTAAAATGGATGCAAACGGAAATCTCTTAAATCCGGAAGAAAACTGGGGTGGTATTATGCGAAAAATTGAAACCAACGATTTTGAAGCAGCCAATTATGAATTTATTGAATTCTGGC
>CAZDUU010000371.1:0-3129 GCA_964508675.1 uncultured Bacteroidales bacterium
CATTTCACAGGCAGATTATGATAATTCCTTTTCAGCTTATCAGATGGGGAAAGCTGATGTGGATGCTGCTAAACAAACAGTTACCTCTTCAGAATTTAATGTTAAAAGTACCCAGGCATCATTAAAAGAAGCAAATGCAAATCTGGTAAAGACCAGCATTTATGCTCCTACTTCGGGAACTGTTTCCCTGCTGAATGTAAAACTTGGCGAACGTGTTGTTGGAACAATGCAGATGGCAGGAACTGAGATGCTTCGTATTGCCGACCTGAATTACATGGAAGTGGTTGTAAATGTTAACGAAAACGATATTGTGCGGGTACACATGGGCGATACCTCCAATATTGATGTGGATGCTTATCCCAATCAGACCTTTAAAGGAATTGTAACCTCTATTGCCAATTCATCCACAACAACTTCTTCGGTTACAACTGTCAGCAGCGATCAGGTTTCCAATTACGAAGTGAAAATAAGAATTTTGCCTGAATCTTATAAAAATCTTGTGGATAATAATAATTTATATCCTTTCCGTCCGGGAATGTCTGCAACAGTTGATATTAAAACAAAAACCGAAATAAATGTACTGGCAGTTCCTGTTCAGTCAGTCACTACGCGTTCTGATTCCTTGTTAAGAAATATGCTGCCAAATTATAAATCAACGGATGAAAAGAAAAAACAGGTTGAATGTGTATTCCGCTTAAAACCTGACAATACCGTTGAGCTGATTCCTGTAGAAACAGGTATTCAGGACGATCAGTGGATTCACATTAAATCGGGCTTAAAAGAAGGTGACGAAATTGTAACCGGACCATTTAATATCCTTAGCAAGCGAATCAAACACAACGATAAAGTTATAATTACAGAGCAAAAGTTTGATTTTGAACCTTAAAATGGCTTTTATTTTAAACATAGAAACCTCGGGTGAGATATGTTCAGTTGCTCTCTCAGAAGACGACAAATGCCTGTTGATGAAAGAAAGCAGGGAAAAGAACAGCCATTCAGCTAAATTAGCCGTTTTAACAGATGAATTACTGAAAGAACTTAATATAAATCCAGAAAAATTGGATGCTATAGCCGTAAGTGAAGGGCCGGGTTCATACACAGGATTGAGAATCGGAGTTTCGTTTGCAAAAGGTCTTTGCTATGCTCTTAATAAGCCGTTGATTGCGGTTGAAACACTCCTGATTAATGCCCAAAATCTGAAGATAAATTATAGTATTGAAGAAAATGCGTTAATTTGTCCAATGATTGATGCACGAAGGATGGAAGTTTATACCGCTTTGTTTGACCATAACTTAAATGAAATAAAACAGACACAGGCATTGATACTCGATAAGGACTCTTTTTCGGATATTCATCAAAAAGTCTGTTTTGTCGGTAGTGGTTCTGCGAAATGGAAAGAATTGATTTCTCAAAACCCGAACGAGCATTTTATCTTTGTAGAAAATATTTTTCCAATGGCCGATGCAATGATACCGTTGTCTTACAGGTCATACCAAGAAAACAGATTTGAAGACGTGGCGTATTTCGAACCTTTTTACCTGAAAGAATTTATTGCAGGTACCAGTGAAAAAAATAAACTTTTGTAAAATGGTATTAATTTTGAAACCTCAGGCGAAAAAAATTATGTTCAGACATTTTTTTAATATTTTGCTTTTGCTCCTCACGCTGAAAGCCGTTTCACAAAATACTGAAACAAAAATTTCAGCTTTTAAAGATGGAGAAACTTTACAGTACCTCGTTCATTATGGCTTTATCGATGGCGGGTATGCCATGCTCAAACTTTCTGATTTCGATATGAACGGGAAAAAATATTTCCATGCAGTGGCTTCGGGATATTCGACCGGTCTTGCTGATAAACTTTATAAAGTTAGAGATGTTTACGAAACATTTGTTGATAAAGAAACCGGTTTGCCTGTTAAAGCCATCAGAAATATTTCTGAAGACGAATATAAGTTTTATGATGAAGTTTTGTTTAATCGTCACGACAACACCATTATCAGCAAACGAAAAGGTAAAGTGGCTGTTCCCGAAAATACCATGGATATTTTGTCTGCATTCTACTATGCCCGAAATAATAATTTTAAAAATTTAAAACAGGGCGATATTATAACTCTTGATACTTATTTTGACGATGGCATGTTTACATTGCAGATTCGCTATAAAGGAACCGAAACCATAAAATCTGAGTTCGGAAAAATCAATTGCCTGAAGTTTTCACCGGTAGTGGAACCCGGAAGAATTTTTGACACCCAGGACGACGTTACTATCTGGATTTCAAATGATAATAACTTTTTGCCGATTCGTATTCAGTTCGATTTATTTGTGGGTAGTATCAAAGCCGATTTGGTAAAATACACCGGACTTAAATACAATTTTGCAGTACTTAAGAAGTAGATAGATAGAGAATTACAATATTTGCCAACGATATGAGTCGTTGGTTTTTTTGTTCAAATTTGCTTGTTGTTTGAGAGTTTTATTGTAATTTTGAATGAATTTAACTTCGCTCAAATAATTTGGGATAAGTATATTCCGAAATAATGTCAACTATGAAAAGATTATTTTTCATAATAATAGCAATATTAATGCTTACATCTTGTAAGAAAATCGCAATTGATAAAGCACATTATCATTATAAAAATGATCCAAAAGGATATTCAACTTTTAATGGCGCTGAGATGATAGATAATGTATATCCATGCTATGATAATTCAAGGCCTAATCTTTATAACCCAAATTTAATTAATGATACTGCTCAATTTAATTGGGCATTTTGGGGGAATATTCATTATTCTATAGGAAGTGATGTCCCAACCGTGGATCTCAATACAAAGTCGCTCGTGGTTATTTCGGTTGCTGCTCATGGGGATAATTCCAATATTAAAAAATATAAAATTCTTATTAATTATACAGATAAAATAATATTATTTAAATTTTTAGTAAAGGTGACTTCAGGAGATAGTCATTATGATATGCATATTGGATATATTATCCCTAAAATAGCAAATGATTATGTAGTTAAAGTCGAATCATTGCATACAAGTTATTAGTGCTAATAACAGCAATCTATTGCTATGCATTCCATTTCGGAAGATTTATGCAGAAAATTATCTAATATTGGAGAAGACTAAT
>CAZDUU010000372.1:0-3123 GCA_964508675.1 uncultured Bacteroidales bacterium
ATTACCGGTTCACCGGTTGATTTATCATAAATAAACCCCCTGATAGTCCCTTGTGAGAAACTAATAAGAGGAAATATAAATGCAATCAGGAAAAGCTTGAATACTCTCATTTTGTTTGTTTAATAAGATTGTCAATATATTGAATCTGTTCTTTCAATGCATCAGCCTGTTTACGTCCTTCGTCTATTTTCTTAGAGAAATCACTAATCAGATTATCTGCATTTTTCGATTTAGAGAAAAATCCAATATTATTTTCCAATACCTTTAAATCGTTTTCGAGTTTATGCAGCTGTTTTGCAATATTTGTTCTTTCTAATTGCAACTTTTCCTTTGAATTCGGGGTATTTAGTAAAGAGTCAATTTTAAGTTTAAAGCTTAAAACATTTTTCTTTTTTTCGTCAATTTTCAGGTTTCCAAATAAGTTCTGAACTGCTTTTTTGTAACGCGACTGAATATCTTCCTGATGAGATTCGGCAACGGGTCCGATTTCGAACCATTCTTTTTGCAATTGTCTAACTTTTATCAAATCCTGCTCGGGACTTTCACTGAATTCAAAATTTTCAAACGACTGAAGTAATTGTTCTTTTTTAGTCAGGTTTTCGTCTAAAAGACTTTCTATAGAACTAAAGTGTTTGGTTTTACGATCAAAAAACTCATTGCAGGCAGCTCTAAAACGTTGCCAAATAGCATCGGAATCTTTTCTTGCCACCGGACCGATTTTTTTCCATTCTTTTTGAAGATTGATAATTTCAAAAGTTGTTCTTTTCCAGTCGTTACTGTCCTTTAAAGCTTCTGCCCTGATGCACAAATCAGTTTTAAGCTGAAGGTTCTTATTTTCTTCGTCGTTCTTTTGTCCGTAATATTCTTTTTTAGCAGCAAAGAACTGGTCGAGTGCTAGTCTAAAACGTTTGTAAATATCAGCGTTTTCAATTTTTGGAACCATTCCAATGGTTCTCCAGCGTTGCTGCAAATCAATCATCTGCTTGGTTGCTTCTTCCCAATCTTTGTAACGGGTGTATATTTTACCTGAGATTTCTTCGGCTATTTCGCACAAAATTGTCTTTGCCTTGAGGTTATTATCCTCTTCTTCTCTCCTCTTCAAAAAGAAATCCTGATGGTTTTTATGAATTTTGTGTGTGGCTTCTTTGAAACGTTCCCAGATTTGCTCTTTTTTGTCCGGATAAACAGTTCCTATTTCACGCCAACGTTCGTGTAAGATCTGGAGTTGACCTAAAGCCTTTACAACGTTTTCTTCTATAATCAGCTGTTCTGCTCTTTCGCATAATTCAATTTTAGCTTCCAGATTGCGTTTAAGGTCATAATCTCTTGCTTCTTTATTGAGATTTAACCAATTATAAAAATTATCGCGTACAAGGTTATACTTATTATATATATCCTTTACAAACTGCTGTGGAACAACACCCACTTCTTTCCAATGGAGATTCAGTTCATGAAATTCGTCCATGGTTGTTTTTAAAGATTCTGGCTTTGTAGTCAGTTCATTGATTTTTTCAATGATATCGAGCTTTTTCTGGTAATTATCCTTTTTCTGCTTTTCAATCTCTTCAATTAATTCCTGTCTTTTATCGCGATAGGCATTGTATAATTCTTTAAAAACAGGTTCCAGCAAATCTTCTTTGGGTTGAAAATCTTCGTTATTGCCACCTTCTTCCAAAAACTTCTTTTTCAGTTCATCATTTTCCTGTTTCAGTTTTTTATAAAAATGAGTTTTTATCTGTTCTACTTCATTTTTGATCTGAGCTATATTGGCTTGTGATAATAATTCTTTAAATTTATCAATCAATTCCTGTTTTTCTAATGAAGAATAATCTATTACTGGATACTTCATTATTACTTCACTGATGTCGTCAGTTTCAGAAGAACTTTCTTCTTCAATTATAGTTTCTTCTTCGATTTGCGCCTGAAATACCGGTTCATTTTCCGTCATAGAATTTAAGCTTTCACCATGCACTTCATTTTCATTCAAATTAGCTTTGTCGTTGATGTTTGTAGTTTCCATGAGTATTAAAAATTAAAGTCTCGAAATTACTTATTTTACTTTAAATTCACAAAAATATGTTTAAAATCAGATTTTTTTATTGTTGTCTAACTTTTTCAAGCTTATCTATCTGATATCCAAATTCATTTGCTTTTTTCACCAGATTGTCATACAATTCATTATCAATGAATGGTTTATCAGCGAGAATCCATAAATAATTATTTCCCGGTCCTCCGACTATAGCAACAGAGTAACTTTCGTCCACATAATGAACCCAATAAGGAGCAGCAAAAGGCCAAAAGAAACGAACTTTCAGTTTTCCCGATTCGGATAAATTCGGAATCCATGCAACTCCTTTTATTTGTTTATTTTTTTGTTTTGCATTGGTTCCTTTGTTTAAAACGGAAACTTTATTCTTTCCAACAATTGTGTATGTAGCTGAAACATGCATTAAACCTTTTTCAAAACTATGCGGAAAACGGGCAATTTCATACCACGTTTTCGCATATTTCTGAATATCAATCTGAACTGTAGTTTTTTGAGAGTATAACATTTTTAAATTAAATAGGACAAAAATCACAAACAGATATAGATATCTATTCATGATCCTGTAGTAATACGTTCAATATCTTAATAGCTGCTTCAGCGATCGGGGTTCCGGGACCAAAAATACCTACCACACCCAATTTATATAAAAAGTCGTAATCCTGCGGAGGAATTACACCGCCAACTATTACATAGATGTCTTCACGGCCAAGTTTTTTAAGTTCTTCCATTACCTGGGGAACCAAAGTTTTATGACCTGCAGCCAAACTTGAAACACCCAAAACATGAACGTCGTTTTCGACAGCTTGTTTTGCAGCTTCGGCAGGTGTCTGGAAAAGTGGTCCCATATCAACGTCAAAACCCATATCAGCATAAGCAGTAGCTACTACTTTTGCTCCACGGTCGTGACCATCCTGACCCATTTTTGCAATCATGATTCTTGGGCGACGGCCTTCTTTTTTAGAGAATAAATCTGCCAATCGCTTAGCTTCTTTAAATTGTCCGTCTTCGTGAGTTTCTGAGCTGTAAACACCTGATATCATACGTATATTTGCTTTATAACGTCCATAAACTTTTTC
>CAZDUU010000373.1:0-3120 GCA_964508675.1 uncultured Bacteroidales bacterium
CTATGACTATTGTAATCTTTATCGTCAGGAAGACTGACTGTCTTTGTATAAACATTAACGGATGACTGATAAAGTTTTGACATCAGTTTCTCACCATATTCTTTGTAAACCAGGTCCTGATAAGCATTTTTTGAAATAGAACGAACTGAAACATATACTTTATTTAAATTGGTATAGTTAAATTTTATAGCAAAAGGTTTCTGTGGAATCACGGTTTCTTCAATATCGAAAGTCATGGTTCTGTTTTCCAGACCTTCTATAAAATTTTTAAGATGTTGACTGTATAAAGCTTTTGGATGTCTGCTAATACATTCCTGGGCAAATTTGTATGCTTTTACTTTATAGTTTTTAAAGTCGTAGGTGCTGCTATCAGCAGGCTGATATTGCTGTGACATCTGTGACCATTGTAAACAAATCTGATATGCAGCGGCATTGGAATAAGGATTAGTGATATTCTTATCAAACAATCTCTGCAAAGCTTTTGTATAAAATTTTTCTTTATCCGGTAATATAGAATTGATATTTACAAACTGAAGCCTTTGTATGTCAGCGTCAATAAAAGCATCTGTTTTCGTATCGTTAATATGAAAAGCCAAAATATCCTGTAATATTTTAATCCCATAATACTGAAGTGACATGGTATCATCTGTTGTCACTTTCATCTTAATAAAATCAGCGGCATCTTGAAAATAAATGCTGTCATTTAATTCAAATGCATCGGTGGGACGAGACAATGCCAATTCTTTATTTGAAAAAAATGTAATGGCCCTGAAAGCAATAAAATCATAAAGTGTGGGACGCAGACCTTCTGTATTTTCGTCCTCAGTGAGAACGTCTTTTAACTGAGTTAACGGAGTTTTTTGAAGTTTTTCTTTTTCTTCGAGTGATTTTAACTGGTGTTTAATCACTACATTTGTTAAATGAGTGAGGCTCCATGAGCGCATGTCCGAGCCCTCGTCCGGGGAATAAGTACGATTATAAAAGCGATACCGGTTGTGCTGGTAATATTGCCAATACAGTTCTGCGCATATGCTATGATATATTGCTGAGTATGGATATGGGGCTTTGTAAGATTCTTCGTCCATTTCTGTCAAAATCTTTTCAAAAGCATCTTCTTCTATAATATTTCTGTACTTTAACTGATATATTCTTGTTTTTACAACCTGAGCAACATTGCTTTCAGTTTTTGCCGACTTTTGAATATTATTTACAATTTCCAAAGCAGATTTAACCATACCCTTATTTTCAAGGCTATCCACTTTTTTCCAGAGAATTTTATAATTAACAGGTTTTTGCTGTGAAAATGAAAAACCGGCTAACAATAGAATTGTTAGCAACGAAATAAAATGCTTGTTTGTCATATCAGATTTTTTTTGGCAGAGCAAATTAACACAAATTGTGCCAAATACAAAATTTATTTTAAACCTTCGGAAAGGTCCTATTATTTAATGAGACTTCCGGCCTTATAAATATATTGATTGGTTTTATTCCCTCCCTCATCAAATTCAATCCAAGAACCTTCTTTCAAATCGTTATTATATGCACCTTCAATTTGTTTTGTGCCACTTTCATAAAAGCAGGTCCACATTCCTTGTTTTTTGTCGTTTTTATATTGGCCTTCGCATGCTTTAGTTCCTGATTCATAATATTCTGTCCACAATCCATTCTTTGCGCCTTTTAAGTATCCACCTTCAGATGCTTTCTTACCATTTGATTCAAAAAACTCTGTCCATCTGCCTTCCTGTTTATCATCTTTAAAAGAACCGGACATCTTATCTTTTCCTGAATCGTAATAGTAGTTTGCTTGTCCGTTTAATTTCCCGTTTAGCCAAGTTTCAACTGATTTCCGGTTTCCATTATCATACCAGGTCAGTGCCTGTCCATTTTTCAGGCCTAAATTGTAATATTCTTCCATTTCCTTTTTCCCATTGGAATAAAAAGTAACTCTTTTTCCAGATAATTTGCCATCTTTATAGAGTTCTTCTGACTGAACTTTTCCATCTTCAAAAAAGGATTGCCATTTTCCATCTTTTTGCCCGTTCAAATAAGAACCTTCTGTTTTTTTCTGTTGATTATCAAACCATTCAGTCCACGTTCCTTGTCTTTTTCCAAGTTTTGAAAAGCCTTCTGATTTTTTCTGGCCGTTTTTGAACCATTCATTATAATTACCGTCTTCCTTATCTTTCATGTAAGTAATTTCAGAAGCTTTTTGTGCATTATCATAATATGTTCTGAAAACTCCGTCTTTCATTCCATCAATAAAATTTCCTTCTGTTTTAATCTGGCCGCTTTCATACCATTCTTTATATTCCCCGACCTGTACACCTTTTTCCCAATTTTCGACCATCAATGGCTGACGGCTTTGGTACCAGGCCTGAATTAATCCGTCTTTTTTCCCGTTTACATAGTTTCCAATAAATGCATCGCGTCCATCTTCGTACCATGATTTACTTTCGCCCTGCATTTTTCCCATTTCATAATTTTCAACAGCTTTTAATTGACCATTTTCGTACCACCATTGCCACAATCCATCTTTTTTATCATTACATGTAGTTCCTTCCATTTGTGGTTTTCCGTTTGAGTAAGATTCTTTTACCGTTTTAAAAATCAAATCGGCTGTTGATACTCCATTCTTATCCCAGCTCTTCCAGGTTCCTTCGCGTCTGTCATTGACAAAACTTCCTTCCTGCGATTTTTTTCCGTTATCGTAATAATAAACTGCGGAACCATTTAATTTTCCGTCTTTGCAGTTTCCTTCAAAGGCTTTTGCTCCGTTTTCGTGATATTCGATCTGGGAACCGACTTTCTTTCCATTATCATAAGTCAGTTCAAGTTTTTTCTGTCCATTTTTATGATAAGCTGTTTTCTGCCCATTTAGAATGCCTGCCGAGTAATTTTCTTCCAATGATTTTTTACCATTTGAGTAGTACTCTGTCCATTTTCCATCTTTTTTACCATTTTTCATTTCGCCTTCGAACTTTTTCTCTCCGTTCTCATACCATGCAGCCCAAGATCCGTCAGCTATACCATTCTGATAGGTCTCTTTGTATTTTAACTGGGAATTTTCGTACCACCAAAGCCATTCGCCATCTTTTTTATCATTTTTAAATTTATCCAATT
>CAZDUU010000374.1:0-3116 GCA_964508675.1 uncultured Bacteroidales bacterium
TTTTGATTTTGCAAAGAGGAGAGCGGGCGTTATCTAAACGAATGATTTTTTTATTTTCTTCTTCGATAAGCTTTTCAATAGTATTTGCTCCATCACCATCAACATAAGCAGGAACGCGTTCCAGTGCGGCAACGAATTTACCGCCAACTGCCAATAAACGATGGTCGGTTCCATAAATTTGCTGTTGTACCAAAGCGCCTTCAAAGTTAACTCCCTCTTCCTGGGCTGCATTTACTATCTTGTGGAAAGCTTCCAGAGCCTGTTCATCGCTTTCGATTCCGGTTGTAACGCCTTGTCCTTTGTGCCCGGCAACAGGTTTTACAACGATTGGGAAAGTAAGCTTATGAACTGCATCTAAAATTTCTTTTTCGGTGTAACAATTGGTTCCCTGGGGTGTTGGGAATCCGCATTTTACCAAAAAATCACCAACCATATCTTTGAACATGGTGAATTCTGTATCTTTAATCCCGTCGTTATGGAATGTGGTAGAACGGCCACGAAGCTGTTTTTTCCCATAGCCCCACATAAATTCATTTTCTTCGTAAAGATAAACAACAGGTATGTCACGTTTCAAACCGGCTTCGATTAATGAATAAATGGTTGGTCCGCCGAATAAGGTTTTATCAAATTTAGCCTGCATTGCAATCCATTGGCTTGAAAAATCAAAATCTTTGTCGTCATTGCTGATGGCATAGAACCAGTCAGAAACAAGATAAACGGCTTCCTTTGCGATTTTTTTGTCGAAATATTCAATGCCGATTACATATTCGTCACCATCGGTTGAAATGGAGTATTTGTTCACAAATAAATCAATATCCATTTTCATGGTTTCGAGCAAAACTTTGCAGAACAAATCAACTACGTAAGGAGTTTCCCATTCGTTTGCTTTTGGGAAAACTTTTGATATTTGTTCTTTAAAGAATTCTACGCTGTCACCAACGGGTGAAATAAAAATATTAAACACCAGTGCAGCACGGTCGAGATAAAAATTCGGACCGGTGTAAGCTTGGAATTTGCTTACTTTAAAGTCATTTTCGCGATACATTTTTAGTTTAAACTCCTCAATTTTTTCGTTTTCGTAACCAAGTTGTTCTTTGATTTTTTCAATTAGCTGACGTGCAGCTTCAAGATTTTTGTCGGTTTCTTCGTTCGTCATAGCAGTAAATTTTTAGCATTCAAAATTAAAATATTTTTTTCAATATGAAATCAAAATTTTAATAATTTTCTATAAAATCAATACCAGCGTGGAGAAATTCATGAATTAATCAAAATAAAAACATTAACAAACATTATTATCAAATATTCAATTATTCATTACCTTTATGCACTTAAAAATATGAATTATGTGGCTGAGATTTTTGTTCCTTTTTATTGTGATTCTTGGCTTTCAGACCGTTTCTCCGGCTCAGGAAAAATGGAGCTTGGAGAAATGCATAACGTATGCACTTGAGAATAATCTACAGATAAAGATGCAGGAGTTGTCTAAACAATCCAATGAGGCAGGCTATCTGAAAAATAAGATGAACTTTTTACCTACGCTGAATGCAAATGCCAACCAGGGTTATACTTTAGGTCGTTCTATTGATGCGTTAACCAATGAATTCGCAGAAAGTAATGTGCGTTCAAATAATTTTGCCCTATCGTCAAATTGGGATATATTTGGCGGATTGCAGAATGTCAACAACCTTCGCCAGAGCTATTATACACTGCAGGCCGGATTAATGGACCTTGAAAAAGCAAAGAACGATGTAGCATTGAATGTTGCTTCTTTTTATCTGGAAATTTTATTAGCCGAAGAGTTATATCAAGTAGCCATAAATCAGCGCGATTTATCGCAAATTCAGGTTGATAGGACTAAAAAACTCTATCAGGCTGGTTCTGTTGCCCAGGGAAATTATTTGGAAATGGAATCCCAGCTGGCATCGGATGAAATGCAACTGGTGACAGCGCAAAATTCACTCGATTTGGCAAAGCTAAGCCTGGTGCAATTGCTCGAATTGGGAATAAATGATTCCATTGATATTGAAAAACCTGTCTTAGCAGATCCCGATACTGTTTTTCCCACAATCAATCCTCAGCAGGTTTATGAGGAAGCCAAACGCAACCTTCCGAACATGAAAAGTGTTGAGTTTAAAATGCTGGCGGCAGAAAAAGGTCTGGCAGCAGCGAGGGGATATCGCAGCCCGCGCTTAAGCTTAAGCGGTACATTTGCAACAGGATACTCTTCTCAAAGACAAAGTATAACTGATATTATGCTCGATACTCCATATATATCAGGTTATGTTGATGATGGTAGCGGAAACCAGTTGCCCGTTTACACATATAATTACAAGTATAATTATAAAACTACAGACTTTAACCAGCAATTAAAAGATAACGTGAGCAAATCGTTATCCGTAAATCTGACTATCCCGATTTTCAATAACTGGCAGGCCAATAATGCGGTAAGTACGGCAAAAATAAATGCACTGAACGCAAAATACCAGTATGATGTGGCAAATAACCAGCTTGTAAAGGAAATACGCCAGGTATATAATGATGCTGTTGCGGCTTACAAGAAATACATAGCTTCAAAAAAAGCAGAAAAAGCAACCTCAGAGTCATTTAAATATACAGAACAGCGATTTAATGTGGGTTTGGCTAATACATATGACTTTAATCTGTCAAAAACAAACTTAATCAAGGCTCAGTCTGAAGCTGTTAAATCGAAATTTGAATATATTTTCAAATTAAAAATATTGGATTTTTATAGCGGTAAACCATTTAAATTGTAGAGTTATGAAGACAAAAAAAATATGGCGATGGTTAATAATTGTAGTAGTTGTACTTTTAGTGTTAGCTATTATTGGCCCTAAAATAGGATTAGGTGGCGGTGGCGGAGAAATAGAAGTTACAAAAGGTAAAGTAGAAAATAGAACAATTGTTGAATTGATTACTGCAAACGGAAAAATTCAGCCGGAAGTAGAAGTTAAAATCAGTTCCGATGTTTCAGGTGAAATTGTGGAACTGAATGTAAAAGAAGGCGACGAAGTTAAAAAAGGTCAACTCCTTGCCCGTATTAAACCCGATATTTATATTTCCACAATGGAAGGAATGGAAGCCTCTCTGGAATCGGC
>CAZDUU010000375.1:0-3107 GCA_964508675.1 uncultured Bacteroidales bacterium
TTATGCTCGACAAAGGTCCCAGTGCATGTACAATTCAGATAAAGCTCAATCCGTTTACGCTGGTTGGTGCTACAACACGTTCGGGATTGCTTACAAACCCGTTGCGTGAGCGTTTTGGTATCCGCCTTCATCTCGAATACTACACGGCCGATGTGCTTTCACGTATTATTCATCGTTCTGCCCAGATTCTGAATGTCCCTATTGACGAAAATGCTGCTGTTGAGATAGCCCGCCGCAGCCGTGGAACACCGCGTATTGCCAATGCTTTACTTCGCAGGGTTCGCGATTTTGCCATGGTAAAAGGTGACGGAAAAATTACTTTTGAAATAGCCCAGATAGCTTTAAATGCTTTAAATATCGACAAGTACGGTCTTGACAACATGGACCAGAAAATCCTGAAAACCATCATTACAAAATTTAATGGAGGTCCTGTGGGGTTGAATACCATTGCTACCGCTATTGGAGAGGATTCAGGAACTATCGAAGATGTTTATGAACCCTACCTTATTCAGGAAGGATTTTTAGTCAGAACTCCGCGCGGAAGGGAAGTTACACCATTGTCGTACAGGCATTTGGGATTAAACCAGGATAATAACCAATTACGTCTTTTCTGATGAGAAAAATAACTTTTCTTTTTATTGCAGTATTGGCTGTGCTTACAGCTTGTATTGACGAATGGGATAAAGCTCTGGACAAGGATGTGCTGAAAAATTCATGGGTCTTTGATAAAGCCTGGCTTCATAAGGATAATTGCAAAATAGAACCGGCGATTTATCAGTCAAACTTGGATGTGAGTTTGGAGATTAAAGGGACCGGAAGACTATGGAGAGACAGCATTATGAATGATACCATCACGGATTTTAAACTTTATGCCCGCTTTTATGATGATAAAGGTAAAATAATGTTTCTGCCGAAAGAACTTCAGGCAATATCCAGTTTTAAAAAATATTCCGGTGAAGGCAGTTTTATTCGTATTCCGGTCGAAGGCTCAATCATGAACCATATTAAACAAAGAACTTTCAGCGTTCCGTTAGTGCTTTTTAAAGATTTAAAGGCTGGTGAAAAAACGATCGTGATGGAACTTTATGGTATTAAATGTTATAAGAAAGACAGTCATGTGGTTGAAATTCCCGAGCCACGTTTTAAAGCCCGATGGAAAGTTACGTTTAATATGCCCGAAGTTTACGAAACCGTTGTTTATTGCGGAGGAATTTATTTGGAAAATGATGATAAATTTTCACCGGTAGGCATGGACTTTAGCTTTCGACTTGGTTTGCCCGATATTTACTGGTCTGTCTTTATTCCTGCAAAAAATAAAACAGATTATTCCAATTTTTACTGGCATTCGGTTGAAGCAACTTATTCTATGAATTACACGGACAGTGATACCGTGGTTGTTTATACTATTAAACCCGACGAGAAAATGATTATCGGCGTTTACGACAGGGACGACTTTTCGCGTGATGATTTTATCGGCGATGTTTTTTGCCGTTTAAACGATTGCTATGCCGATACTTTTAAGCATATTCATTTTGATCATGTTACTGATTTCAGGATCAGGGCCGATTTTAAAGGATGTGTCAATTCAGATAAAACTACTATAGTCAAGAAATGAAAAAAGCCGTTGTAATTGTCGCGGGTGGCATGGGTACCCGTATGAAGCATGCATTGCCTAAACAATTTATGGAGATTGATTCCAGACCTATTCTATTTTATACATTAGAACAGTTTTATGCTTACGACGGCGAAATGCAGATTGTGTTGGTACTTCCCGAGGCTCATATTGTTTTGTGGAAGGAACTTGTTGCTGCATTGGATTTTGAAATTCCCCACTTGGTTTGTATTGGAGGAGAAACACGTTACCATTCCGTAAAAAATGGACTGGAAATGATTGAAAAAGCTGACTATGTTGCTATTCACGACGGAGTAAGGCCATTTATCACTCCCGATTTTATTGACAAACTTTTTATCGAAGCAAAACACAAGGGATGTGCAGTTCCTGTAAAAGCAGTCAACGAAACCATACGGAAAATAACCGATGAACATACGGAAGTTTTAAAGAGGCATGAGTTATTTCTTATTCAAACTCCACAAGTGTTTAAAAAAGAATGGCTTGATAAAGCTTATGATTTGCCCTACAACGAAACCATTACCGATGATGCCATTTTGGTGGAACAAGCAGGGTATAAACTGCACTTTACTGAAGGACTGTTATACAACATAAAAATAACCACTCCCGAAGATATGGAACTGGCTAAGTCTATTTTCCTGCATATAAAGAACAGGTAACCATTCAGACGTTTTGACATTCGTTCAAATTTGATTTTTTAGTTTTGTAAATCAGAAATTATTGTGTAGGTTTGTGCCAAACTAAAAATCAATTTTATTATGGCAACAGCAGTTAAAACAAAAAAATTAACATCAAAAGATTTTATTGCAAAAGAAGACCAGTTTGGTGCTCATAATTACCACCCACTACCTGTCGTTTTGGAAAAAGGCCAGGGTGTATTTTTATGGGATGTTGATGGAAAAAGATATTATGACTTTTTATCAGCATACAGCGCAGTAAATCAGGGACATTGCCATCCTAAAATTGTAAAGGCAATGGTTGATCAGGCACAAAAACTTGCTTTGACTTCACGCGCTTTCTATAATAATATGTTAGGAAAATACGAAGAATTCATTACCAAAACTTTTGGATATGACAAAGTATTGCCGATGAACTCCGGTGCCGAAGGCGTTGAAACAGCTCTTAAAGTTTGCCGCAAATGGGGATATGTAAAAAAAGGTGTTCGCGAAAACGAAGGTAAAATTATTGTTTGCAGAGAAAACTTCCACGGCCGTACCATTACCATTATTTCAATGTCAACCGACCCCGAATCATATGGTCAGTTTGGTCCTTATACTCCCGGTTTTGTTATTGTTCCTTACAATGAAGTTGAAACTTTTAAAAATATTATCGAATCAGATCCTAATATCATCGGATTCTTGGTTGAACCTATCCAGGGCGAAGCTGGTGTGGTTGTTCCTGATGATAAATTCTTAAAAGAAACCTATAAGCTTTGCAAGAAACACAATGTTCTTTTCATTGCTGACGAAGTACAAAC
>CAZDUU010000376.1:0-3095 GCA_964508675.1 uncultured Bacteroidales bacterium
ACAATTTCTGATATGGTCAGATTAAGTTCTCTTACTTTTTCTTTTCTGATATTTAATGGTACTTTTTGTTCTTCAACTGCAAAGCCACATACTGGTATCCTGTGCTTTAAAGGGAAAGCAGTAATTACAACCTGCTTATCTTCTAAAACAATTTCATTCCCTTTGTATGGCAACTCGTGATAGAAAATTTTAAATGGTAGATAATCCTTATTCTCGATAACTGTATTTACAATGTGTTCCAGTCCTGGATATGAATAAATATGTAAATCGTTTTTTCTGCCGTGCAGCTGGTAAGAAGAAATTAATCCGAATAACCCGAAAAAATGATCACCATGTAAATGCGAAATAAATATATGGTTTATTTTACTGAGCGGGATTCGTTCTTTTCTAAGTCTTATTTGTGTTGCTTCACCACAGTCAAATAAATAAAAATGCTCACATACATTTAGTATATGAGCACTTGTATATCTCTCAGAAGTAGGTACAGCTGAGCTGGTACCTAATACCGTAAGGGTAAAAGTTTTCAATTCAAGACTTTTTAGTCTTTATTGATAAGCTCGGACGCTTTGTCAGGTACGCGTGATATATTTAAAACAGTATCAAGCTGAGAAATGGTTATCAAACGTTCAACAGCAGGTTGTAATCCTGTAAGAACAAATGTTCCATCTGCATTTTTGCAAAGACGGTTGGCTACTAAAATAGCGCTTAACCCGCTTGAGTCGCAATAACGACAATTACTCAGGTCAAGAATGATATTTTTTTCACCATTGCCGGCTATCAGCACTAATTCTGATTTTAAAGCAGGCGCAATGTGCGTGTCGAGCTTTTCGACCAATACCTTTACTAAGGTGTAATTTTCTTTCTTTTCAATGTTGAATTCCATGCTGTAAAAATAATAAATTTTTATGGAATATCATTTTTTAATTATTTTTTTATTTTTTCTCTTTTCCCTGAAGTTGATCTTTTAAAGCAGCAAGGTCTGCAATGTCGCCCAGTGTTGTTTTTTCAACTTTTGGTGCTACTTCTTTCTTTTCTTTCTTAACTGCTTTTTTCTTGTTTTCCTGATCGCCTTCTTTCTTGGTATCTTCAAAAATACGGGTATGAGAAACAACGATTTTCTTGTTTTCTTTTGAGAATTCAACAACTTTAAAATCAGCTTTGTCGTCAACTTTTAATGTTGAACCGTCTTCTTTTACTAAATTTTTGATTGTTGATGTTCCTTCAACTCCGTAAGGTAATGCGATGGTTGCGCTCTTGTCGTTGATAGCGATAACCGTACCTTCGTGAACTGAATCAATAGTGAACAAGGTTTCGAATACATCCCATGGATTTTCTTCAACTTGTTTATGACCTAAGCTGAGACGGCGGTTTTCTTTGTCGATTTCGAGAATTACAACTTCGAGTTCGTCGCCGATATTGCAGAATTCAGCCGGATGTTTAATTTTCTTGGTCCATGAAAGGTCACTGATGTGGATAAGTCCGTCAATACCTTCTTCTAATTCAACAAAAACACCAAAGTTTGTAAAGTTGCGAACAATTCCTTTGTGTTTGCTGTTTACTGGATATTTGTTGTCGATATCGGTCCATGGATCAGCTTTTAACTGTTTAATACCTAATGACATTTTGCGTTCTTCGCGGTCTAAGGTTAAGATAACAGCTTCAACATCGTCACCAACTTTCATGAAATCCTGAGCTGAACGAAGATGTTGTGACCATGACATTTCTGATACGTGGATTAAACCTTCAACGCCAGCAGCTATTTCAATGAAAGCACCGTAATCAGCTAAAACAACAACTTTACCGGTAACTTTATCACCAACTTTTAAGTTTGTATCAAGTGAATCCCATGGATGAGGAGTTAATTGTTTCAAACCGAGAGCAATACGTTTTTTGTCATCGTCGAAATCGAGAATAACAACATTGAGTTTCTGATCAAGTTGAACAATTTCTTCCGGATGATTGATACGTCCCCAGCTTAAATCGGTAATATGGATTAAGCCGTCAATACCGCCCAGGTCGATAAATACACCGTATGAGGTGATATTTTTAACAGTACCTTCGAGTACCTGACCTTTTTCGAGTTTAGCGATAATATCGCGTTTTTGTGCTTCGAGTTCTTCTTCGATAAGAGCTTTGTGTGATACAACCACGTTTTTGAATTCATGATTGATTTTAACGATTTTGAATTCCATGGTTTTGTTAACAAATACGTCGTAATCGCGGATAGGTTTAACATCAATCTGTGAGCCGGGTAAGAATGCTTCGATTCCAAATACGTCCACAATCATACCGCCTTTTGTACGGCATTTAATGTAACCTTTAACGATTTCGTCTTTGTCGTGAGCTTCGTTTACTCTATCCCATGATTTTAAAGCGCGTGCTTTTTTATGAGATAATACAAGTTGACCATTTGGGTCTTCCTGAGTTTCTACTAAAACTTCAACTTTTTCGCCTACTTTTAAATCAGGATTGTAGCGAAATTCATTTAAACTGATAACGCCTTCTGATTTATAGCCAATGTTTACAACAACTTCGCGTTTGTTCATTGCTACTACTGTTCCATCTACAACTTCGTTTTCAACAACTGTAGAAAGTGTTTTAGCGTAAAGTTCTTCTAATTTCTTTTTTTCTTCAGCTTTGTAAACAACGTCGCGTTTTCCAATGCTGTCCCAGTCAAAATCTTTTAATAGATCCTGTGATTTTTTAATGATAACCGGTTCATCATCGCCATGATATTGTTCAAGGCTTTCAGCTTTTTGCACGGGTAATTCTTCGGGTGCAATTTCGTTTAAGAGACTTTGGTTTTTGTAATTTGCCAAGTCGGACAGGTTTTTTTCCTGTTCTTCAATTTCTTGTAATTTTTCTTTTTTTGCCATTTCTTAGAATTTTAATGGTTAGACATTATATTTTATCGCTTCGCGATTTGAGCCGCAAAAGTAGTAAAAATTTCAATACGAAATACATATTATCTTATTAACCTATCAGCTTTTATTATATCGAACCTAAAAAGATTTTCTTTTTACCTGTAAATTTGTTTTTTTTTTGTACGAAATGTTTTATTTTTGTGTGAAATATTAACAAAGCAATTTTTCCTT
>CAZDUU010000377.1:0-3089 GCA_964508675.1 uncultured Bacteroidales bacterium
AATGAAGTTTTGACTTATTTAAATAAAGTTATTCAGTTTGAAAGCATGGGGACATCTGAATGGCAAAAACGTGTGTTGCATTTTGGCGGTGGTTCCAATACTTCAGAGCAACTTACCTTCGAAGGATATTTAAATTCACTCGCAAATATTATTCAGGATACACTGTATTCGGGCTTTGTGCAGACATTTTTAAAAACGACCAGCCTTCCGATTCAGATTACTTTATCCGATTCTATCCGAAAGCTTATCAATGACGGTTGTAGCATAATGAATTTCTTTGGGCATGGAACCTCCGGAGGTTTTGACCAAAATATTGACGATCCGTCGTCCTATCTCAATACAGGAAAATATCCATTACTTCTGGCTAATACCTGTTGGTCGGGTGATATTCATTTAACTGATTATAAACGAATAGCTGAAAACTGGATCATTATTCCGCAGAAAGGAGCTATTGCGTTTATGGCTTCTACAGATATCGGAAATGCAGGATATTTATATCTGTATTCGTCTGAATTTTATCGTCAGATAACATATAAGAATTTCAATAAACCAATAGGAACCTGTATAAAAGAAACAGTAACTGAATTGTTATCGAATTCAGTTAATAATCTTTATACCAAAAATACCTGTTATGATATTACACTGCATGGCGATCCTGCAGTTGTACTGCCAATAAAACCGCTTCCTGATATAGCGGTTCGCAATCAGGATATATCTTTTGTTCCGACAATTGTCACCAGCGATATTGACACTTTTGAAGCACATGTAATAATATCTAATTATGGGCGTGCTGTGAGTCAGCCTTTTTCTGTTGATCTGATTCGTACTTTTGCCGATGGTTCCACAGCTTCTATTACAAAAGAGATGCATTCCTGTTTTTATAAAGACACTATCGTTTTCAGAGTCCCGGTTGATATTGTTCGTGGACCCGGTTTAAATAATTTTTGTGTAAAAGCAGATGCCGGAAATTGGATTAGTGAATACGATGAAAATAATAACGATGCATGTGTGGATTTTTCAATATCCATATCAGATATTGTTCCTGTTTATCCTTCTGAATATGCAATTTATCCTGACGATTCTGTTACATTGGTTGCCAGCACAGGATACCCGTTTTTATCTAGTCAGAATTACATTTTTGAGATAGATACCACAGATTTGTTCAATAGCACATTGAAACTTTCTACAGTAGTAAATCATCAGGGGGGTATTCTGACATGGAAACCACCGATGCAACTTATAGATTCTACGGTGTATTACTGGCATGTGGCATTAAATGATGGTTCTACTCCAAACTGGAAAGAAAGTTCGTTTATTTATATCAATGGGAAAACCGGATGGTCGCAGGCACATTATTTTCAATTTAAAAAAGACCGTTTTCAGTTTATTAATTATAATCGTCCAGACAGGTCGTTCGATTTTATTAATACACCGCGACAGCTTCGTTGTTTAACCGGCGGAACCGGAGCCATGACCAGTTATTTTGATTATCAATATAATCTTGAAAGTATTGTAGAAAGAAGTTCATGTGGAGTAGCAAATGCAATGATGGTTGTAGTTATCGACCCTAAAACGATAGTTCCATGGCAGAGCAACCGATATAATTACGGTCATTCCAATTTTCCGACATGCCCGGGTTTAGGCAGGATTCAAAATTATTATGTGTTTTTGGCAGATTCATTACATTTAAGCAAAATGGCAGATTTTATTCGTGATACAGTTCCAGATGGATACTACCTGTTAGCTTACAATTTTATTTCCGGGAATTTTCCCAATTGGCCCGAATCTGCTTATCAATCGCTGGAACAATTAGGTGCCGTTCAGGTCAGAACTTTGGGGTTAGATAATGGTTATGTGTTTTTCTGTAAGAAAGGTGATTATACTTCAGTTCATGAAAAAGTTAGTAGCAGTACCGATACCATTATGTTTATTTATGATATTCCGGTTGATTATACCCAGGGAAACATTTATTCAACTCTTATCGGACCATCAACCTCATGGCAGACATTGCATTGGTTGCCACAATCGAAAGAAAATCCCTCAAAAGACAGGAACTATCTTAGCCTGACTGCTTATAAAGCAAACTTTGATTCTTCTGTGGTTATTCAGAAAATGGGCGAAGATACACTTGATTTATACACATTAAATCAATATGTTAATGCATCTGTCTATCCTTATTTGCGACTTTCAATTAATACTTCGGACGATTCTCTTAAAACTTCGACACAGCTGAAACGTTGGCAAATAACGTATGATGGTGTCCCCGAAACGGCTATTAATCCTGAAAAAGGATATTATTTTAATAAAGACACTGTTCAGGAAGGCGAAACCATTAAGTTTGGAGTAGCCACTCAGAATATCAGTCCGTATAATATGGACAGTCTTTTAGTAAAATACTGGCTACAGGATAAAAATAATAATATTATCCCAATCAAGACCAAACGTCTGAGACCGCATCCGGCAGGGGATATTTTAATAGACACCATTGTTTTTAATACATATCAATACCCGGGATTGAACCATATCTGGTATGAAGTGAACTGTGCAAATACAAACAGTAACACATATGACCAGTTGGAACAGACCCATTTTAATAATATTGCCGAAAAAGCTTTTTATGTTAGCACAGATAAAATAAATCCATTATTGGATGTGACTTTTGACGGAGTAAGAATTCTGGATGGGGATATTGTTTCAGCTAAACCCAACATTGTAATTCAATTGAAAGATGAGAACAGGTATTTAGAATTAAACGATACGTCGTTATTTGCCATTTACCTTACCGATTTGAAGAACAATATTGAGAAAAGAGTTTACTTTGTCAATTCGGAGAATAATCTAATTTTTTATCCTGCTTCATTGCCTGCAAATAAATGCAAAATAAACTATAACCCTGAGTTATCTGACGGCAAGTATTTACTCAGAGTTCAGTCAAAGGATATTTCCAATAACAACAGCGGATATTATGATTATACCATTAATTTTGAAGTAATTACAAAACAATCAATAACTTATGTGTTGAATTATCCGAATCCTTTCAGTACTTCTACGCGATTTGTGTTTACACTCACTGGATCTGATGTTCCGGA